>CAMCDF010000061.1 GCA_945873475.1 Bifidobacterium breve
GCATCGAGCGCGACCGGCGGGAACGCGCAGACCTCATCGAGGAACAGCACCCCGAGATGCGCCAGGGTGACCTCGCCCGGCCGCGGTACCCGCCCGCCGCCGACCATGCCGGCAGCGGAGATGGTGTGGTGCGGAGCCCTGAACGGCCGTCGGGTCACGAGCGCCTGCCCCGCGGGCAGCAGGCCCGCCACCGAATGAACCCGTGTGATGGCGATGGCTTCGTGGGGCTGCAGGGCGGGCATGATTCCCGGCAGGCGGCGCGCCAGCATGGTCTTGCCCCCGCCCGGCGGCCCGATCATCAGCAGCGAGTGGCCCCCGGCGGCGGCGATCTCGAGTGCCCGACGTGCATCGCCCTGCCCGCGCACCTCGGCGAGGTCGCCGTGCGACTCGGGCACGGCCTGGTGCAGCAGGTCGGCAGCGTCTGCGCGTACGGCCACCGGGTCGGCGCGCCGCTCGAGCACATCCACCGCATGGCGCAGGGTGCGGGCGCCCAGCACGCGGATGCCGGGCACCAGGGATGCCTCGGCGGCGTTGGCGTCGGGCACCACCAGCTGCCGCCACCCCCTGCGGGCGGCGTGCTCGGCCATGACCACCGCCCCCGTCACCGGTCGCAGGGCGCCATCGAGGGCGAGCTCGCCGACCGCCCCGGTACCCGCGAGGGCACCCGGGCGGATCTGCCCCGAGGCGGAGAGGATCGTGAGGGCCACGGGCAGGTCGTACTGCGGGCCGCCCTTCCGCAGGTCGGCCGGCGCAAGGTTGGCCACGATGCGACGGGCCGGGAGGTCGAACGCCTGGTTGACCAGGCCGGACCTCACGCGCTCGCGGGCCTCCTGGACCGCCGCATCGGGAAGCCCGACCACGCTGAACCCGGGGAGGCCGGCACGCAGGTCGACCTCGACCTCGACGGTGGCGGTGTCGAGGCCGATGAGTGCCGGGCTGACCATGCGGGCGACCATGGCCCCAGAATCGCGACGGCCCGCGCGCACGTGGCGCACGGGCCGTCAGGAGATTCAGCCCTCTATGTCACGACGTCAGCGCGTCAGACAGCGGCGTCGTAGCGAGCCGATACGGCATCCCAGTTCACCACGTTCCACCAGGCGTCCAGGTACACCGGCCGCTTGTTCTGGTACTCGAGGTAGTACGCGTGCTCCCAGACATCGATGCCCAGGATGGGCGTCTTGCCCTCCGACAGCGGGGTGTCCTGGTTCGGGGTGGACATCACCTCGAGGGCGCCGCCCGACACCACGAGCCACGACCAGCCCGACCCGAACCGCTTGACGCCGGCGTCGTTGACCTTGGCCTTGAGGTCGTCGAGTGAGCCGAACGTGGAGTCGATGGCCGCGCCCAGCGCGCCACCGGGGGCACCGCCGCCGCCCGGCCCCATGATCTCCCAGAAGAGGGAGTGGTTGTAGTGGCCGCCGGCGTTGTTGCGCACGGCCCCACGGATGTCCTCGGGGATCTGCCCAAGGCTGGTCAGCACGTCCTCCACCGACGAGTTCTCCCACGCCGTGCCCGCGAGGGCGGCATTGGCGTTGTCGACGTACGCCTTGTGGTGGCGGTCGTGGTGGATCTCCATGGTCGTGGCGTCGATGTGCGGCTCGAGCGCGTTGAACGCGTACGGCAGCGGCGGGAGCTCGAAGGGCATGCGGCCTCCTCGGAATGGTTTCGTCTCGGTTCCTGCACCGGCAGTGTGGCCGATCGGCGGCGCCGATACACGGTGAGCGGCACCCCCCGGATGCGATTCCGGCGCACTGCGTGCGCCACTCGCGCGGCAGAACGCCCCATGCTGGGCACATGCAGCCACTCGAACCGCACCCCGACCATGCGCTTGGCGCAGCCGGCGAGGCCGCGGCGGCACGGTGGCTGGTGCGTCGCGGCTGGCGGGTGCTGGCCACCAGATGGCGGGGCGCGGGTGGCGAGATCGACATCGTGGCCGAACGACGTGGCGTGGTTGCCGCATGCGAGGTGAAGACCCGCACCGCCCCTGACCCCCACACCCCACCCGTGGGCCATGCACAGCGCCGCAGGCTCGTGAGGGCGGCGCTGGCCTGGCAGGCACGTCATCCCGCGTACGCGGAGCACGTGGTACGCCCCGACCTCATCGTCGTCACGCCCCGCGGTCCCACATGGCACATCCAGCGCATCGAGGGGATCGGGCCGGATGACTAGTCGAAGAGCGTCAGGTCGTCGCCGTAGGCGCTCGAGCGGAACGACAGCCGGTGCAGCGGGCACGGCCCGAGTTCGCGCACGGCCGCGGTGTGGGCCTGCGTGATGTACCCGACATGGCCATCGAAGCCGTATCCCGGGTGGGCGGCGGCGGCCGGACCCCGCATGAGGCGGTCACGGGTCTCCTTGGCGATGACCGACGCCGCGGCAACAGCGGCGCTCGTGGCGTCGCCCTTCACCAGCCGACGGTGCGGGGGGGCGGCGTCGCCCAGCGCGAAGCCATCGACCAGGGCAACACCGGGTGCCGGGTCGAGCGCGGCGATGGCCGAGGCCATGATGTGGATGTTGGTGGCGTGCAGGCCCCGGGCGTCGATGGACCTCGCGCTGGCCGACACCACCACCACCTGCCGCGCCCGGCGCATCACCACCCCCACCAGCGCCGCGCGACGGCGCGCGGTGAGGCGCTTCGAGTCGTCGAGTGCCGCCAGTTCGCGAAGCCCGTCGTCATCGAGCCGGGCGAAGTCGATGCACACGGCGGCCGCGACGATGGGGCCGGCCAGGCAGCCACGTCCGGCCTCGTCGGCACCGGCCACAAGCCGATGCCCGAGGGCGATGTCGTGCATGAGGAGTGGTGACGAACCGCTGCCGACTGCCATGGCGTCACCGTACTTGCGTGTGCCACGGACACCCGGCCACAATCAGGGCCTCACGCCCGACGGAGGATTCCCATGCGCCGCATCGCAGCAGTAGCCACAACCGCCCTTCTCGGCGCCGGAGTCATGCTTGCCGGCTGCGGGGGATCCAGCGACCCCGCGGGCACGGGCACCACCGCCACCGCGGTCGCATCGTCCACGGCCACGGGCGGCACCGGCACCGCCGCCGGGGCCCAGGAGGCCGTGTCTGCCGCATACACGGTGCTGCGCGCCGAGTCGTATGTGTCGGAGGGCACCACCAGCCAGAAGATCGACGCGAGCGGTCTCGATGCCTCTGTGCGCGACGAGGTGCAGGACCAGCTCTCATCAGAGGCCGCGGACGTCGCAACCCGCACACGCGTGGAGTCGTCCGAGCGGATGGCCATCGCCCAGGAGGTCGGGGGGCGGTCGCAGCAGATCGTGCTGTACGACGGCGAGGTATTCGTGAGCCCCGACGGCACGACATGGGCCAGGGCCACCGGGGCGGCCGCGAAGGCCTTCTCGCAGGCGGCCGGCATCGGGAAGCTCGACCCGGCATCCCTGTTCACCGACCTCGTCAGCGCGGGTGCGGCAGAGGTGAATGGTCAGCCGGCCACCCGGTACACGGGTGCGGTGGATACCGCGGCAACCGGATCGGCGATCGAGTCGCTGATCGGTGGCCTCGGTGGGCTGGGCAGCGCCGTGGGCGACGCCGTCTCGCTCAGGTCGGGAACGGTCGAGGTACTGGTGGACGATGCCTCGGGCGCGGTTGCGCGGCAGGACCTCTCGATCACGCTCGCGCTCGACTTCGACGCCATCGCGAAGGCGGCGGGCGAGGCGGAGGGCGGGTCATTGGGCTCGGTGCTGCTGACCAGTGCGGGCAGCGAGGTCATCACGCGCGCCGGGGGCGACGTGACGGTCACCAAGCCCACGGCCACGAAGACGGTGTCGACCGTGGTGGCCCTGGGTGAGTTCCTCATCTCATGATGCGGCCCTGATCGTCTCCGAAAACGCAGAGGGCCCGCTCAACGGCGGGCCCTCGACGTACATCAGCACGGCCCGGCACGCCGGGCCGGACGATCAGGCGTCCCCGGTGGTCTCCTCGACCTCCACGGTCTCCTCCACCTCGACCACCGGCGTCTCGACCTCGGGCTGCACCGGGGCGGCTGCCTCCTGGCGCTGGGACATCCACGTGGCCTTCTCGCGCACGCGGGCCTTCTTGCCCACGCGGTCGCGCAGGTAGTACAGCTTGGCGCGGCGGACGTCACCCTCGAGGGTGCGCTCGATCTTCTCGATCTTCGGCGAATGAACCGGGAACGTGCGCTCCACGCCCACGCCGAAGCTCTGCTTGCGCACCGTGAAGGTCTCGCGCGACGAGGCACCCTGGCGCTTGATGACCGTGCCCTCGAAGACCTGCACGCGGCGGCGCTGGCCCTCGATGACCTGGAAGTGCACGCGCACGGTGTCGCCCGGACGGAAGTCCGGAACGTCGTCGCGGAGCTGCATGCGCTCCAGGCTCTCGATAACGGTCATGCTCGGGTTTCCTCCTGGGGTGAAAGCGGCGGCGAGAATAGCACCGTCCCGGGCGCGGGTGCGGGCCGGACCTCAGATCGGCGCCAATCCTCGATCGCAGCGTGGTCGCCGGACAGCAGAACCGGGGGCACTCCCCACCCCCGGAAGTCCGCGGGCCGCGTGTAGTGGGGGTGCTCCACCTGCCCCTCGAGGCCGGGCGAGAACGACTCACGATCGAGGCTCTCCTCGTTGCCGAGGGCACCCGGCAGGCGCCTGGCCATGGCGTCGATCATCGCCATCGCCGCCACCTCGCCCCCGGCCAGCACGAATGGCCCGAGGCTGATGCAGTCGTTCGCCAGATGCTGGTGAACGCGCTCGTCGAATCCCTCGTAGCGCCCGCACAGAAGCGTGATGGCCGGCAGCGCCGCGAGCTCACGCGCCACGGCGTCGTCGAACGGCCGTCCCCGGGGCGACAGCACCACCACGCGACGCGACTCGCGCACCTGATCGGCGGGCACCCCGTAGATGGCCTCGAATGCCGCCGCCATGACGTCAACCCTCAGCACCATGCCGGGGCCTCCGCCGTATGGGGAGTCGTCCACCTGGCCCTGACCCAGGGGCGTGTGGTCGCGTGGGCTGTAGCAGCGGATGTCCAGACCACTCGTGGCGGCCGCGTTGGTGAGGTGCCGCGGCCGGCGCATCCAGTCGAACCACTCCGGGAACAGCGTGATGACGTCGACGTTCACAGCAGGCCGTCCCTCAGCACCACCCGCCGCGCCGGGGTGTCCACGCGCACCACGGCGTCCCGCGTGAAGGGCAGCAGGATCTCCCCGTCGTCGCCGGCGACCACGAGCGCGTCGTTGGCCGGGCCCGGGAGGATCTCGCGCACGGTTCCCACCAGCCTCTCGCCCTCGCGCACCTCGAACCCCAGGAGGTCGCGCACGTAGAACGTGTCGGGGTCATCCACCCCCGGCAGGCGTGCGGAGTCGACCAGCAGGGTGCCGCCGGTGAGCGCCGATGCGCCCTCGCGGGTGGTGACGCCCTCGAACGAGAGAATTGCCTTGGGGGCCTCTCCCCGGCGCTCGGCCAGCACCAGCTCGCGTTCGCCGGTGGGCAGGCTGACCGTGACGGCCTCACCCACCTGCAGGGCGCCCAGGGTGGGGCCATCGGCATGTGCCGCGATGGCCCCCCGCACGCCGTGGGGGCGACCCAGTCGCGCGATGGCGACCCGCTCGCCCGCGTCCGGCATGGCCCTAGTCGACGATCCGCAGGCCCAGGCCACCCTGGCTGCGCGGGCCCGTGGCGGCGCGCAGAAGGGTGCGCAGGGCGTGCGCCCCGCGCCCGCCCCGGCCGATCACCTGGCCGCGGTCGCTCTCGGCGACCTCCAGGTCGACCACGGGCTCACCGCGGTCCTCGCCGATACCCGCCGAGACCTCGTCCGGGTGCTCGACCATGGCCCGCGCGATGCGGGCGACCATGGCCGCGGCGCGATCCTCGCTCACCCGCGCCCGCGGACGATCGAGATGAGCTTCTTCACGGCCGGCGTCGGCTGGGCCCCGTGGCCGATCCAATGGTCAGCCCGTGCCAGGTCGACCTCGACGATCGACGGGTCGGTCTGCGGGTTGTACCGGCCGATGGTCTCGATGTTGCGGCCGTCGCGCGGGGAGCGCGAGTCGCTGACCACGACGCGGTAGATCGGGTTCTTCTTGCTGCCCACGCGGGCGAGGCGGATCTTGACCACTGTGCTCCTACTCGGTTTCGGTGTCAGACGCCGAGCATGGGCGGAAGACCGCCCTTGCCCATGCGCTTCATGAGCTTCTGCATCTGCTTGAACTGGGCCAGGAGTTGATTGACCTCCTGGACCGTGGTGCCGCTTCCCTGTGCGATTCGGCGCCGGCGACTGCCATTGATGATGTCCGGACGCGCACGCTCGGGCAAGGTCATGCTGCTGATGATGGCCTCCACGCGGTCGATGCGCCGCTCGTCGACCTGCACGTCCTTCATCTTGGCAGCCTTGTCGAACCCGGGAATCATGCCCATCAGCTGGCCGATGGGGCCCATCTTCCGCACCTGGCGGAGTTGATCGAGGAAGTCGTCGAGGGTCAGGTTGCCCCCGCGCATCTTGTCCTGAATGCGCTTGGCGTCGTCCTCATCGACGTTCTGCTGCGCTTTCTCGATGAGGCTGAGCACGTCGCCCATGCCCAGGATGCGCGAAGCCATGCGGTCCGGGTGGAACGCCTCGAGGGAATCCACCTTCTCGCCGGTGCCCACGAAGAGGATGGGCTTGCCCGTGACAGAGCGCACCGACAGGGCCGCGCCGCCGCGGGCGTCGCCGTCGAGCTTGCTGAGGATGACCCCGTCGAACTGCACGGCGTCCTGGAACGCCACGGCAACGTCGACGGCCGTCTGCCCGGTCATGGCATCCACGACGAGGATGACCGACGTGGGCTTGACCGCGTCGCGGATGGCCACGAGCTCATCCATCATGTCGGTGTCGATGGTGAGGCGACCCGCGGTGTCCACCAGCACCACGTCGCGGCCGGTGCGCTTCGCGGCCGCCACGCCGGCCTTGGCAAGCGCCACGGGGTCGGTTGCGCCGTCCTCGCGGTGCACGGGCACGTCGATCTGCTCGCCCAGCACCGCGAGCTGCTCCATGGCAGCCGGACGATGCACGTCGCACGCCACCATGAGCGGCGCACGGCCCTCCGCGGCCAGCAGGCGCGCCAGCTTCGCGGTGTGGGTGGTCTTGCCCGAGCCCTGCAGGCCGGCCATCAGGATGACCGTGGGTGGCGTGGGCGACATCGCGAGGCTCACGTTTGTGCCGCCCATGAGGCGGGTGAGCTCCTCGTTGACGATCTTCACGACCTGCTGGTCGGGAGTGATCGACGACATCACCTCATCGCCGGTGGCGCGCTCCTTGATCGCCGTGGTGAGCTGCTTGACCACGGGCAGGCTGACGTCGGCCTCGAGCAGCGACAGGCGAATGGCGCGCATGGCCTTGTCGATGTCGGCATCGGTGAGCTTGCCCCGGCCCTTGAGGCCGGAGAAGACTCCCTGCAGCTTGTCGGTGAGTGCGTCGAACACGGCGTTATTCGCGCACCTACGCGCGATCCGGGAAGGTTACCGCGCTACTGCCCGGCGCCGGAGGCCGGCGAGAAAATGGCCTCGGCGAACGCACGGGCATCGAAGGGCTGAAGATCGCCGATGGTCTCCCCCACGCCCATCAGGGTGACCGGAATTCCCAGCTCGCGCTCGATGGCCAGCACGATGCCGCCGCGGGCCACGCCGTCGAACTTCGTCAGCACCAGCCCGGTCACGGGCACGGACTCCGAGAACAGCCGAGCCTGCGACAGGCCGTTCTGGCCGGTGGTGGAGTCGATCACCAGCAGCACGTGGTGCGGCGCCCCATCCATGGCCTTGCCCACCACCCCGTGCACCTTGCGGAGCTCCTCCATGAGGTTGTGCTGCGTCTGAAGGCGCCCCGCGGTATCGATGATGACCACGTCGGCGCCCCGGGCCCTACCCGCGGCCACGGCGTCGAAGGCCACCGCCCCGGGGTCGGCCCCCGGCGCCTGGCGAACGATGTCCACGCCGGCGCGATCGGCCCACACCGCAAGCTGCTCCACGGCAGCCGCCCGGAAGGTATCCCCCGCCCCGATGACGACCTTCTGGCCCAGTTCGGTGAGCCTGTGGGCGAGCTTGCCGATGGTGGTCGTCTTGCCGCTTCCGTTGACCCCCACGACCAGGATGACCGTGGGGTCGTGCCCCAGGGCAATACGCGGCGGCTCGGGCGACAGCCGCCCGGCGATCTCATCGGTGAGGGCGCGCCCGAGCGATTCGCCCGACGTGATGCGGCCGGCCCCGGCCTCGTCGCGCAGGGTCTCGACGATGTCCATGGTGGCCGGCATGCCGCAGTCGGCCATGATCAGGGCCTCCTCCAGGTCGTCCCAGGTGTCGTCGGACACCAGCTTCGACTGGTAGATGCCGGCCAGCTGCGGCGAGATGGCCTGCGACTGACTGGACGCCACTGCGTCCCTCAGGCGGCGGAACAGCCCTCTCCTGCGGGGTTCGCCGTCGTCCGATGCCCCGGCGGGCGGTTGCAGCCCGAAGAGCCCGGCGAAGGCGCCGAGGTCTGCGTCGGCCTGCCCGTCGCTCATCCGGCCTGCGCGGCGGGCGACTCCGGCGGGCGCACCTCGGCCAGCTGACGGCGTACCCACGGCCGCGCCGGGCCCTCGGCGTCGCGATCGAGCCTGCGCGCGACCACCTGCGACACGCCCGACCGGCCCATGGTGACCCCGAACAGCAGGTCGGCCACCTCGACCGTCGGCTGCTGGTGGGTGATGAGGATGAACTGGCGCTCACCCGCGAGGCGCCGCAGCACCCCGAGGAAGCGCCGCAGGTTGGCATCGTCGAGAGCCGCCTCGACCTCATCGAGCAGGTAGAAGGGCGTAGGCCTGGCCATCGCGATGGCCAGGCAGAAGGCGAGGGCGATGAGCGACTTCTCGCCGCCCGAGAACAGGGCCAGCGAACGGGCGCGCTTGCCGGCAGGGACGACCTCGACCTCAACGCCCTCCTCGCCGTCGTCGTCGACCACGCGCAGGCGCCCGGTGCCACCCGGGAACAGCAGGCCCACGACCTCCTGGAAGCGCTCGTCGACCGCCTGCATGACCTCGGCGAACCCACCGGCAACCTGGGCGTCGAGCTCGGCCATCTGGGTGCGCAGGGCCTCGGCAGACTGCTCGAGGTCGGTGATCTGCTCCACCGTCTCGGCCTCGCGGTCTGCCAGCTCGGCGCGCTCCTCGGCAGCAAGGGGGTTGACCGCGCCCATGCCCTCGCGCCGCATCGCAAGCGCCTCGACGCGCTCCTCGATGGCGTCAGCGTGCTCCTCGTCGTCGGCCGCCGGCGGCGGCGCCGGGGCGTCCTCGGGAACGCCGGCCTCGCGGGCGCGCTCAGCCGACACCGCCAGGCCGATCTCGGCGGCGCGGTCGGCCTCTGCGGCGGCGCCCACGGCCCGCTCAGCGGCCTCAGCGGCCTGCTGCGCCTGCTGCACGGTGCCCGCCATCTCGGTGATGGCCAGGGCGAGCTCGCGCGACCGGGAATCGAGCTCGTCGGCGCGGGGCGCCAGCGCGGAGGCCACGGCCTCCATTGCCCGTGCCGCCGCCAGCACAGCCGACTGGTCGGCCATGGCCGGCTCCGGCGCCTCGGCCTCGGCACGGGCGCGGGCGCGGCGGGCGATGATGTCCTCGAGGCGCGCGCGCTCCTGCGTGGAATCTGCCTGCGCGATGCGCGCGGCCTCGCGCGCGGCGTCGCGTGCACGACGTGCGGCCTGGGCAGCCTGCTCCGCGGCCTCCGGGTCGGCGCTCGCGCCATCCGGCGCCGATCCCATGCGGGTCAGCTCGGCACGGGCGGCGTCGAGGGCGGCCACCGCCTCTGCGCGGGCCGCGGCCCGACGGCGATCTTCCGCACGGGCAGACTCGAAGCGCGCATCGGCGCGATCGGCGCAGCGGCCGGTGGCGCGGGCGCGGGCGTCTGCCCGTCGGTCAGCGGCCACCGCGTGCGCCTCGGCGCTCTCGGCGTCGGCAAGGCGCGCAGCGGCCTGATCGGCTGCGTCAATCGCACGCTTGTGAAGGGCGCGACCGGCCCAGGGGCCCCTGACCCCGGTGAGCATGCCCGTGGCGGGCCGCAGCGCCAGGCCCTCCGCGGTAACCAGCACCCGGGCCCGCACGCCCGCGGGAAGGTTGTCGAGCGACGCCACCAGCCACGCATCGGCCAGCAGGCCGTCGAGCCACGGGCGCGCCCGGTCGGGGCACGCGGTGACGAGGGCGGAAAGCGGCTGCGCACCCGGCACGGGCGGGGTGGCGACAGCCGCAGATGACTGCGGTCGCGCAACCGCGGCTGCGCTGGCGCCCTCGTCGATGGCGCGTGCGCCCTCGGGCACCGATGCCACCAGCGGGGCGTCGGCCAGCTCGCCGAGGGCCGCGGCCACGGCGCGCTCCATGCCGTCGCGTACCTCGATGCCGTCGCCCAGCAGCACGGCGTCCGGGTGGCGGTCGTCGGTGGGGGCAAGTGCGGCCGCCTCGGCGGACAGGCGCGCCGCACGTGTGGCG
>CAMCDF010000062.1 GCA_945873475.1 Bifidobacterium breve
GCGTTGGACGCGTACTTGATCATCTCGGCGGTGGGCACCGAGGTGCGAAGGATCGGCGCGCCCAGGGGCTCATACAGCGCGGCCACCCTGTCGCCATCGGCCGCGCGGAAGTCGCCCACCACCACCCGGTCGGGGCTGAGGAAGTCGGCGATCGCCACCCCCTCCTTGAGGAACTCCGGGTTCGAGCAGTAGCCGATGTCCGACAGCCCACGCTTGTCGAGCTCTGCGCGCACGCGCTCGCCGGTTCCCACCGGCACGGTGCTCTTCATCACCAGCACATGGCCGGAGCCCGCGCCGATGGCCTCGATCTCGTCGAGCACCGTCATCACCCGCGACAGGTCGGCGTCGCCCGAATGGGTGGGCGGGGTGTCCACCGCGATGAACACGATGTCCGATGCCTCGAGCATCTCCTTCATGTCGAGCGTGGCGCGCAGGCGGTCGCGGCACTCGTGCATCAGCTGCTTGAGGCCGTCCTCGTGGATGGGCGGCTCGCCGGCGGCGATCAGCTCGACCTTGGCCGGGTCGATGTCGCGCAGGGTCACCTGATGGCCGAGCGAGGCGAGGCAGGCTCCGGTGACGAGCCCCACGTACCCGGCCCCGATTACCCCGATGCGCGCGCCCATCAGGGGGTGTACGCGTCCTGTTCCATGGGGATCTCCTGCGGCTTCGCGCCCGGGCGCAGGGTCACGCGGTCGAGGGGCCTCGCCGACTTGGCGATGGCATACATGGTCTCAGCCGACAGCGCGTAGTCGAGCGTGTTGGAGATCCAGTAGGTGACACCGTCCTTCTGCCAGGCAAGGCGCATGAGGTTCTTGCCGTCGTAGAAGGTGGAGTACTCGCGACCGCCGCTCTTGACCACGCCGGTGCGGCCCTCGAGCAGGGGTGGGTCGGCCCAGTCGAGCACCTGGTAGCCCCAGTAGGTGCCCTGCGGCACGCGGAAGACCATCTTGAGGGCCTGCGGGCCCTCGCCACCGGTGTTCACCCTGTAGGCGCGCACGATCTTCAGCTCCGACCCGGTGGGCACGCGGGTGGGCACCATGATCTTGAGCTTGGTCGCCTTCTGGATGCGCTTGGCCAGCGGCACGAGCGACGTGGTGTCAACCACGTTCGCGGTCGGCTTGGGCTGCGCCTTCTTCTTCTTGGGCGCCACCAGCGCGCCGTCGTACGACTCGCCCACCGTCACGCGCACGTCGATGCCGTCGGGGGTGCCGGCCTTGGGCAGCGCAGACAGCACGGTGTCCGCGCCGAACAGCGTGGCCACGTTCTTGGCGGCCTCGCGCTGGCCCTCGGCGTACGAGACGATGGTCTGGGGGATTCCGAATGACTCGGCGTTACCGCCCGAGACGGCGTCGTAGCCCTTCTGCCTCAGCTGGTCGGTCGCCGTCTCGGCGTCGAGCAGGCGCCCGTTGCCGTTCAGCACCTGCACCTGCACGTCGTTGGGGCTGACCACCGCCGTGGCGGCTCCCTGCTCGAACTCGGGGTTGAGCCACCTCTCGACCTTGGCCTCGATCTCACCCTGCGGGGCCTCCACGATCGACGCACCGTTGCGCATGGTGGGCGTGCCCGAGATCGAGTTGCGGGCGATGCGGTCCTTGTCGGTGGTGATGGACTGCTCCATGATGCCCAGCAGGCGGGGCACCGACCGCACGTTGGTGGTGATGTTGTCGGCGAAGATGCTGGCGTAGGCCGGGATCTCGGGCAGGTTGCCGAAGCGGTTGGTCTGCCGCTTGAGCTCCGACAGGAACGCCTGCTGGCGCGCGATGCGGGCGAAGTCGGAATCGGTGTGGCGGTAGCGCACGTAGTCGAGGGCGTCCTTGCCGTTCATGCGCTGGTAGCCCGGCTTGAGGTCGATCTCCTCGTAGTCGTCGATTCCGTCGCCCTGCACGTTCTTGTTGAAGTACTTGCGGTCGACGTCCAGGTACACGCCGCCCACCTGGTCGACGAGCTTGACGAAGCCCTCGAAGTCGATGTTCACGAAGTAGTTGATCGGCTGGCCCGTCAACTTCTTGATGGTCTCGATCGTCTTCGCGGGTCCGCCGTTCGAGAACGATGCGTTGATCTTGTCCATCCCCACGCCCGGGATGTCCACGTAGAGATCGCGGGGGAACGACAGCATCGAGATGAAGCCCTTGTCGCCGTCCATGCGCAGCAGGATGAGCGAGTCGGAGCGTCCCGGGTCGCCCGCGCCCTCCTTGTCGGCCCGCTTGTCGGAACCGATGAGCAGGATGTTCACCGGCTCGCCGGGCACGTCGGGGTCGACGGCCTTCTGGGCGTCCTGCACCAGCTTGATGTCGGGGCTGGCCTTCTCGAGCGTGTTGCCCAGCAACTGGTAGCTGGCCACGGCGAGCCCGGCGCCGGCGCCGACGACCAGCACGGCCACCCACATGAACACCCATGGCCACCTGCGTCGACGGCGCGGCACGCGGTACCAGCGCGTGGGGCGCTCGGCGTCGTCCGGCGTCACCTGGGCATCCGCCTCTTCAGGCCGCTCGTCGTCGCTCATGCGCGCGCTCCCTCGTCACGAAGGCGGACGATGGACGGCGCCAGCGCACCTGCCGACGCCGCGAACTCCTCGAGCGCCCGGCGGTAGGCCAGCAGGCTCGGTATGTCCACGTACTCGTCGGGTCCGTGGTGCCCGGCACCGCGCGGTCCGAACTCGACCGCCGGCACCCCCACCTCGAGGAACGCCACGGCGTCCGATGCGCCGTCGCGGCCCACGCTGGTTGACGATTCGTCATGGCGCGACGCCGTCTCGACCAGCGCGGTCACCAGCGGGTGCGACGGGTCGGTGTCGGCGGGAGGCCGGGCGATGGCCACATCCACCGACGCAGCGCCCACGTCGCGCGCCTGGCGCAGGATCTCCTCGGGGTCCTGCCCCGGCAGGTACCTGATGTCCACGTGCATGCAGCAGTGGTCGGGCACCTTGTTCACGGCGTCGCCACCCGCAATGCGGCCGAGGTTCACCGACGGACGCGGGAACAGCGGGGTCGAGGCACGGGTGAACGGCAGCGATTCGAGGCGGCGGTACACCTCGAGGGCGCGGATGATGGCGTTGTCGCCCAGCCACGGGGTCGACCCATGCGCCGAACGACCCTCCACCAGCACCTCGAGGATCATCACGCCCTTCGCCTGCACGCCCACCTGCATGTCGGTGGGCTCGCCGCAGATCACGAAGTCGGCGCGCAGGCCCTGGTCCACCAGCATCTCGGTGGCGTTGGGGCCCGGCTGCGCACGCTCTTCATCGGGCACGATCACCAGGTCGACCTGAACGCCCTCGGGGGGAGCCTCGGCCATGTTCGATGTGGCGATCATCATGGCCGCCAGCGCGGCCTTCATGTCGTAGGCGCCCCGGCCGATGAGCCTGTCGCCATCGATGCGGGGCTCGAACTGCTGCAGGTGCCCCGGCACCACGTCGAGGTGACCGTTGAAGATGATGCGCACGGGCCCGGAGCCGGCGCTCGCGATGAGTACCTCGCGATCCCCGAGGTCACGACGGGTCAGGTCGGCTCCCCGACCCTCCAGCCATCCGGCGACGAAATCCGTCGCCACGGCGAGTCCCGCCGGATCGGAGGTGTCGTGGGCGATGAGCCGTTCGGCGAGACGGACTTCATGCACGTGGATGAGCATAGCCAACGAGCCCGACGCGACCCCGCGACGGCGTTCCCCCGCCCCATTCGCCCCGCACCCCGAGACGGTGACTGTCACCGGGCGCAGGCGGGGACGGTCAGTCGCACCGTGCCAAAGCCCGCGCGGCAGAGCGCGGGGCGGCGATACCGTTCAGGCATGCGGCCCGCACTTTTCGCCGGTTTGCTGGTCTTTCTTACGTCGGTGACCCCGGCGGCGGCCGTATCCGAGCGCAACGTCACCTTCACCGGCGGCGACGGCCGTCAGATGGCGGGGACTGTCACCGTTCCCGACGGGGACGGAGTGCATCCGGCAGTTGTGATCGTCGGGGGGTTCGGGCCGGGCACCCGGAATGGGTCGATCGTCGGGGGGCCGTCCGGCGGGCTCTATGCATCGTGGGCGCGCGAGCTGGCCCGTCGCGGCGTTATGACCCTGCGCTACGACAAGCGTGGCATCGGCGGCTCGCAGGGCCCGGCCCTGGGGTGGCTCGACCTGCCGGGCCTCACGGCCGATGCGACGGCCGCGGTGAAGTGGCTGGCGGCACGTCCAGAGGCCGACCCGACGCGCACCGGTGCCCTCGGCCACAGCCAGGGCGGCGACATCGCGCTGCGCGCCGGGCGCGACGGAAAGGCCGACCGCGTGGCCACCCTGGCCGCCCCCGCACGCCCGCTGGGGCGAATCGGGGCAGGCATCCGGCGCGTGATCGTGTCGGTGGGAGGAGAGCGCGCAGCCCGGGAGACCCTCACGCGCGATCCGCGCCGCGACGCCGTTCGCCTGCCCGCACCCGTGCTGGTGGTGCACGGCACGCGGGATGAGACGGTGCCCTACTCGGACGCCGGGGCGCTGGTGCGCGCCAGGAGGTCGGCCGGGCGCCCAGTGGCCCTGCTCACCATCAGGGGGGCCGACCACTCCCTCGCGGTGGGCGATGCCACCCCGGCATCTGCCTGGGACCGCATCGCGAGGTTCCTCAGCTCCTGATCGTGCGGATGTCCCGGTCGATCTCGGCCACCGGGTGCGTGATGGTCCATGCGCCCCACACGATCAGGGCGCCGGCCGCGATGGCCAGGCTCCACCCGATGCCCAGGGCCCCGGCAAGTGCCCCGAAGGCCACCGACCCCACCGCGATCGGCACGATCACCGACAGTTGGTAGAAGCCCAGCATGCGCCCCAGCATGCTCGACGGCGACGAGAGCTGTATCGACGCGTTCGTGAGCGTGAGGATCCAGATCCAGAACGATCCTGCCAGCAGCATGCCGACAACCGTCAGCCACAGCACCGGCGAGACGGCGACCAGCAGCAGCGCAGCGCCGAATGCCAGCGTGGCGGTGGGTATGGCCATGTGGCGCGGCAGGCCGCGGCGCGAAAGCACCTGCAGCACCCAGGCGCCCACCAGCGCCCCCGCCCCCATCGCCCCGAGGATGAACCCCAGCGCCACCGGGCCGCCCCCCACCCGGCGCGCAACCACAGGAGCCAGTTCCTGCATGGGCCCGGCGAACGTCATGAACAGGGCCATGCCGATGAGCAGCCGACGGGCGGCATGATCTGACGCCACGTACCTGAGTGCCGTGCGCAGGCGCTCGGGCACCTTTGTGCCCTGCTGCACGTGAGGCGAGGCAACCAGCGCGATGACCAGGGCCAGGAACGACGCCGCGTTCACCAGGAAGCACCACCCCGCCCCCACGAGGGCCAGCAGCACGCCACCCAGCATCGGCCCCACGGCCCGGGCCACGTTGATGCCCGCGGCGTTCAGCGCCACGGCCTCCTGCAGCCGTGTGGTGGGCACGAGCGCCGGCACCAGTGCCAGCACCGACGGCAGGCCGATGGCGAAGGCCGCACCCATCACGAACGTGGCCGCGAAGATGGCCGCCACCGACAGGTGCCCGGTCCACCCGAGGATGGCCAGCGCCAGGGCCCCGGCGGCCTCGACCGAGAACGTGGTGATGCCGATGACCCGCCAGTCGTAGCGGTCGGCCAGCTTGCCGCCCCAGGTGGACAGGATGAACGCCGGCGCGCGGTAGGCCAGGGCCAGCAGGCCCACCATCGTGGCGCTGCCGGTGATCTGCAGCACCAGCCACCCCGCCGCCACGGCCTGGAACCACGTGCCGCCGTTGGACAGCACGCTGCCGATCCACACGTTGCGGAACGAGGGGATTCGCAGTACCGCCGGTATGCCGATGCCGCCGGGCACCGGGCAACCGTAACGAAGCACCGGCCCCAGACGCTGCGAGGGGCCCTTTCGGGCCCCTCGCGCACCTGCAACTTTACTGCCCCGGCAGTCGGGACAGGGGGATCGGGCTAGATAAGCCCCAGATCCTTTACAGCCTGACGCTCCTCCTCGAGCTCGGCCACCGAGCGCTCGATGCGGGGCTTGCTGAACTCGTCGAGGTCGATGCCCTCGACCACGTTCCACTCACCGCCGGAGCAGGTGCACGGAAGGCCCACGATGAGCCCCTCCGGGGTGCCGTACTCGCCCTTCGAGGGCACGCCCATCGACACCCAGTCGCCCGCCGGGGTGCCCAGCACCCAGTCGCGCATGTGGTCGATGGCGGCGTTGGCCGCGGAGGCCACCGACGAGCCGCCGCGCGCCTCGATGATGGCGGCGCCACGGGTCTGGACGGTGGGGATGAACGTGTCGGCCACCCAGGCCTCGTCCGAGATGGTGTCCCAGGCGCTCTTGCCCGACACCTTGGCGTGCACCACGTCGGGGTACTGGGTTGCGGAGTGGTTGCCCCAGATGGTCATGTTGGTGACCTCGGCCACCTGCACGCCGGTCTTCTGGGCCACCTGCGTGAGTGCCCGGTTGTGGTCGAGGCGCATCATCGCGGTGAAGCGGTCGTTCGGCACGTCGGGTGCGCTGTGCATGGCGATGAGCGCGTTGGTGTTGGCCGGGTTACCGACCACCAGAACCCTGACGTCGTCAGCAGCCTTGTCGTTGATGGCCTTGCCCTGCACCGTGAAGATGGCGCCGTTGGCCTCGAGCAGGTCGCCGCGCTCCATGCCCTTCGTGCGCGGGCGGGCGCCCACCAGCAGGCACACGTTGGCGCCGTCGAAGGCCTCGTTGGGGTCGTCGGTGGCCACGTAGCCCGACAGCAGCGGGAAGGCGCAGTCGTCGAGCTCCATGCCGACGCCGTCAAGGGCGCCACGGGCCTGCGGGATCTCCAGCATGCGGAGCTCCACGGGGGTGTCGGGGCCCAGCAGCTGGCCGCTGGCGATCCGGAACAGCAGCGCATAGCCGATCTGGCCTGCGGCTCCGGTGACGACGACGCGGACGGGACTTGCCAATGGATTCCTCCGGATTAGGAGGCGGCCTTGTCGACCACCTTGAGACGGTTCTCGGCGCGCTTGAGCGCGGCCTTCGCGGCCGTGAGGGCGGCCTCGTCGTCGCCGGCGGCCGCGATGGCCTCCTGGGCGGCGCTTACGGCCAGCTCCGCGCGGGCGCGGTCGATGTCGCCGGCCAGTTCGGCCTGCTCCACCATGATCAGCACGCGATCGTCCTCGACGGCGATGTAGCCCTCGGACGTGGCCAGGACCACCTCCGACTCGTCGAGCATCTTCACGCGGGTACGGCCGGGCTGGAGGGCCGCGATGAACGGCACGTGGCGCGGCAGGATGCCCACCTCGCCACCCACGCTCGGCGCCACGACCATTGCCGCGACGCCGTTGTGCACCACGCCCTCCGGCGTGAGGATCTGCACCCCGAGGCGCTTCTGCTCGGGCGAGGCCGTGCTCACGCGGCGGCCTTGGCCATCTCGGCACCCTTGGCGGCCGCGTCCTCGATGGTGCCCACCAGCAGGAAGGCGCCCTCGGGAAGGTCGTCGTGCTTGCCCTCGATAATCTCCTTGAAGCCGCGCACGGTGTCGCTCAGCGTCACGTAGGCACCCGGGGTGCCGGTGAACGCCTCGGCCACGTGGAACGGCTGCGAGAGGAATCGCTCGATGCGGCGGGCGCGCGACACCACGAGCTTCTGCTCGTCGGTGAGCTCGTCCACGCCGAGGATGGCGATGATGTCCTGGAGGTCCTTGTACTCCTGCAGGATCTCCTGCACGCGGGTGGCCACGCCGTAGTGCTCCTCGCCCACCACGTTGGGCTCCAGCGCGGTGCTGGTGGAGTCGAGCGGGTCCACGGCCGGGTAGATGCCCTTCTCCGCGATGGCGCGGTTGAGCACCGTGGTGGCGTCGAGGTGGGCGAACGACGCGGCCGGGGCCGGGTCGGTCAGGTCGTCGGCGGGCACGTAGATGGCCTGCACCGAGGTGACCGATCCGTTGCGCGTCGAGGTGATGCGCTCCTGGAGGTCACCCATCTCGGTCTGCAGCGTGGGCTGGTAGCCCACGGCCGACGGCATGCGGCCGAGGAGGGCCGACACCTCGGAACCGGCCTGCACGAACCGGAAGATGTTGTCGACGAACAGCAGCACGTCCTGGCCACCGACGTCACGGAAGTACTCGGCCATGGTCAGGCCGCTCAGGGCCACGCGCAGACGCGCGCCGGGCGGCTCGTTCATCTGGCCGTACACCAGCGCGGTCTTCGAGATGACGCCGGACTCCTTCATCTCGAGCCAGAGGTCGTTGCCCTCACGGGTGCGCTCGCCCACGCCGGCGAACACGGACAGGCCGCCGTGCTCCTGCGCGATGTTGTGGATGAGCTCCTGGATGAGCACGGTCTTGCCCACGCCGGCACCGCCGAACAGACCCACCTTGCCGCCCTTCACGTACGGGGCGAGAAGGTCGATGACCTTGATGCCGGTCTCGAAGATCTCCGAGGTCGGGCTGAGCTGGTCGAAGGCCGGCGGGTGGCGGTGGATCGGCCACCTCTCGGTGGCGTTGACCGGACCGGCCTCGTCGATGGCCTCGCCCAGCACGTTGAAGATGCGACCGAGCGTGGGCTCGCCCACCGGAACCGAGATGGGGGCGCCGGTGTCGATCACGTCGGTGCCGCGCGACAGGCCGTCGGTGGTGTCGAGTGCCACGGCGCGCACCTTGTCGTCGCCGAGCAGCTGCTGCACCTCCGCGACGAGGGTGGTGCCGTCGGGGCGCGTGATCTCGAGGGCGTTGTAGATGCCCGGGAGGTCATCGGTGAACCGGACGTCGAGCACGACGCCCTTGATCTCGAGGATCGTCCCGGTGTTCTTCCCGTTGGTGCTCATCAGGCTGAGGATCCGTTCGTCGTTGGGTCTAGCTGAGGGCGTCCGCGCCGGCGACCACCTCAAGGATCTCCTGGGTGATCGCGGCCTGCCGGGCGCGGTTCATCGCGAGCGTGAGGTCCGCGATGAGCTGCTCTGCGTTGTCGCTTGCGTTGCTCATGGCCGTGCGGCGTGCTGCGTGCTCGGCCGCGGCGCTCTCGAGGAGCGCCCGGTAGATCGTGGTGTCCACGAAGGTGGGCAGCAGCTCCGAGAGCAGCGCCACGGGCTCCGGCTCGAACTCGGCCAGGGCCTGCGAGAACACCGGCTCGGTGTCCGGGTTGTCGTCGTCGTCCTCCACGACGTCACGCGGCACGGGCAGCAGCTGCTCGGCCGTGACGCGCTGCTCCACGAGCGACTTGAACTCGTTGAACACCAGGACCACGCGGTCGGTCTCGCCATCCAGGAACCGCTGGGTCACGAACTCGGCCACCGAGGCCGCGTCCGCGAAGGTGGGCTCGGATGAGAAGCCCTGGAAGTGGTTGTCGAGCTGCCTGCCGCGGAAGCGCAGCGTGCCGCCGCCCTTCTTGCCCACGGCGGTGAACACGACCTCGTCGAAGCCATCCGCCAGCAGGGCGTCGGCTTCCTGCAGCGCGCGACGCACCACGTTCACGTTGAACGCGCCGGCCAGGCCGCGGTCTCCGGTGATCACCAGGACGGCCGCGCGGCGGGTCTCGTCGCGCTCCTCCAGCAGCGGCACGCCGTTGAGGTTGCCCGCGCGGCGGGCGGCGCCTGCCATGAGGCGGCGCATTCCCTTGGCGTACGGACGCAGCGACTCGATGCGGCCCTGGGCCCGGCGCAGCTTCGCCGATGCAACCAGTTCCATGGCACGGGTGATCTTGCTCGTGCCCGTGACCGAAGTGATGCGCTGCTTGATGTCCTGCTGGCTCGGCACTAGGCGGCGGCCTCGTTACCGCCGGGGACGCCGACCAGACGCTTCATGAGGGCCTCGAGGAACTTGCCCAGCTTGTCCTGCAGGGCGTCCGGAAGGTCCTGCGTCTCGCGGATCTCGGTGAGGATCGTGCCCTCGTCGCGAAGCGCCGAGCGGATCTCCTCGTTCACGCGCGGGATGTCCGACGGATCGGCGGCGTCGAGGTAGCCACGGCTGGCGGCGAAGATGATGGCCACCTGCTCCTCGACCGGCCACGGCTGGAAGGCCGGCTGGTTGAGGCTGGCCACCAGGCGGGCGCCACGGGCCAGCGTCTGCTGGGTGGCGGCGTCGAGCTCGGACCCGAACTGCGCGAAGGCCTCGAGGTCGCGGTACTGCGAGAGCTCGATCTTCAGGCGACCGGCCACCTTGCGCATGGCCTTGATCTGGGCGTTACCACCCACGCGCGACACCGAGATACCCACGTTCACGGCCGGGCGGATACCCGAGTAGAAGAGCTTCGACTCGAGGAAGATCTGGCCGTCGGTGATGGAGATGACGTTGGTCGGGATGTACGCCGACACGTCACCGGCCTGGGTCTCGATGATCGGCAGCGCGGTGAGCGAGCCGCCACCGAGGTCGTCGCTGAGCTTGCAGGCACGCTCGAGCAGGCGGGAGTGCAGGTAGAACACGTCGCCCGGGAAGGCCTCACGGCCCGGCGGGCGGCG
>CAMCDF010000063.1 GCA_945873475.1 Bifidobacterium breve
GCGGGCCTCGGCGACGGCATGCTGAGGGCCGAGACCGCCGCGATCGCCGCGGCCGTCATGGCCACGATGGGGCGTGACGCCCCAGGGGAGAGGTGATGGCCGACGACTGCCTGTTCTGCCGCATCGTCACGGGCGACGTGCCTGCGGACGTCGTGCGCCGTGGCAATGGCATGGTGGCGTTCCGCGACATCGCGCCGAAGGCGCCGGTGCACGTGCTGGTCATCCCCGAGCGCCACGTCGACTCCATGGCCGGCGTCGGGGGGCTCACCCCGGATGAGCGCGCCGACATGCTGGCGTTCATCGCCGAAGTGGGCCGCGATGAGGGCCTCGAGGCCACGGGCTACCGCGTGACCACGAACCACGGGCCGGACGCCCTGCAGAGCGTGCACCACCTGCACTGGCACGTGATGGGCGGCACCCGCCTGTCGGACTCGATGTGAGGAGCACATGGCCGAGCGCATGATCGAGGTGCCCGACCGCGTGGCCGTGGAGCTCGCGGGCGAGCACGACGCCATCATCCGGGCGCTCGAGGATCGCCTCAAGCTCGACATCAGCCTCAGGGGCAATCGCCTGCTGCTGAAGGGCGACGACCCGCGCGTGGAGCGCGGCATGGCGGTGGTGGATGAGCTGGTGCGCCTGGTGGACTCCGGCCGCACGCTCGCCCCCACGATGATCGAGGCCGTCGCGGCCGCCGTGGAGCAGGCCGGGCGCCCCGATGCCCTGCTGGGCGACGTGGTGTGGCGTCACCGCCAGCGCAGCATCACGCCCACCACGAAGGGCCAGAAGGCCTACGTGGACGCCATCCGGAAGAACACGATCACTTTCGGTATCGGCCCGGCCGGCACCGGCAAGACCTACCTGGCAGTGGCGCTGGCCGCTGCCGCGCTGTCGCGCCGCGAGGTGGGTCGCATCATCCTCACGCGGCCCGCGGTGGAGGCGGGGGAGAAGCTGGGGTTCCTGCCGGGCGACATCGCCTCCAAGGTCGACCCCTACCTGCGCCCGCTCTTCGACGCCATGCACGACATGCTCGATGCCGACCGCGCGCAGCAGTACCTCGAGCGCGGCCAGATCGAGGTGGCGCCGCTCGCGTTCATGCGTGGCCGCACGCTGAACGACTCGTTCATCATCCTCGACGAGGCCCAGAACACCACCGTGGAGCAGATGAAGATGTTCCTCACCCGCCTGGGCTTCGGGTCGACCGTGGTGGTGACCGGCGACATCACGCAGGTCGACCTGCCGCGCGATCGGCGGTCGGGGCTTGCCGACATCGAGCGCGTGCTGGGGGGTATCCCCGGCATCGGCGTGGTGCGGTTCTCGAAGGACGACGTGGTGCGCCACAAGCTGGTGCAGAGCATCGTCGAGGCCTACCGCGTGCACGAGGAGGGCGACAACCCATGGGGGGAGCCGACCTGATCGAGGTGGAGGCACGGCTGGGCGACGGGGCCACCGCCACCGACCTCGCGCCGCTTGTGGACGCCGTGGTGGTCGCGTGCGGCCGCGTTGGCCTGACGCGGGCAACGGTGGGCCTGGTGGTGGTGTCGCCCGACGAAATGGCGTCGATCAACGGCGAGCACCGTGGCAAGCCGGAGCCCACCGACGTGCTGTCGTTCCCGGTTGACGGCCCGGAGGCCCGGGACTGGCCCGACGACGGCCCGCCGCCCGAGCTGGGCGACATCCTCATCTGTCCCGAGGCTGCCGAGGAGCCGCTGACGACCCTGGCCGTGCATGGCCTGCTGCACCTGGTGGGGTACGACCACGAGGTCGACGACGGCGAGATGCTGGCGCTGCAGGACGACATCGTCGACGCGGCGCAGTTCCCATGACCGAGCCCGACGACGACCGCCCGGTGCAGCGGCTGCTGCGCGAGCCGCGGCCCGGCGCGCTGCCCAAGCAGGGGTCACTGAGATGGTCGTTCACCTGGGCCTTCGAGGGCATCGTGTTCGTGCTGCGCACGCAGCGCAACATGCAGGTGCACGTGGCCGCCGGCATGCTGGTGCTGATCCTCGCCCTGGTGCTGGGGGTCAGCCGTTTCGAGCTGCTGGCGCTGGTGATCGTGGTGTCGCTGGTGCTGGTGGCCGAGATGTTCAACACGGCCCTCGAGGCCGCCATCGACGCGGTCATCACCTCGTACCACCCGCTGGTGAAGATCGCGAAGGACGTCGCGGCGGGCGCGGTGCTGATCGCCGCCCTGGCTGCCGTCGCCACCGCCTACCTCATCCTCTACGGCCGGCTGTCGGAGCCCGGTCGCGACCTTCTGCAGGGGGTGCGGCAGGCGCCCACGCACGTGGTGGTCATCGCCGTTGTCGTGGCCATCATCGCCGTGGTCGCGCTGAAGGCCTACTCGGGCGCCGGAACGCCGCTGCGGGGCGGGTTCCCGTCGGGGCACGCCGCCGTGGCATTCGCGGCATGGATGGCCATCACGCTCATCGTGCTGCCGCTCACCCATGGCGCGCTGGTATCGACGCTGGCCTTCCTCGTGGCGCTGCTGGTGGCGCAGTCGCGGGTGGAGGCGGGCTTCCACTCGTCGGCCGAGGTCGTGGCCGGGGCGCTGCTGGGGTCGGGCGTCACCATCCTGCTCTTCCAGATCTGGGGCTGAGGGAATGCCGGACGCCGTGCTGAGGTCGGGTCTCGTGGCCCTCGCAGGTCGCCCCAACGTGGGGAAGTCGACCCTGGCGAACGCCCTCGCAGGCGCCCATGTGGCGGCGGTGTCTGCGCGGCCGCAGACCACGCGCAGGCGGGTGCTGGCCGTGGCGCGCGGCGATGGCTGGCAGGCCGTGCTGCTCGACCTGCCGGGGTTCCAGCGCCCGGCCGACCGCCTGACCGAGCGCATGCAGGACACCGTCGACCGCACGGTGGCCGATACCGACGCCGCGCTGTTCGTGCTGAACGCGGCGGAGGAGATCGGGAAGGGCGACCGCTTCATCGCCGAGCGCCTGAAGGCCAGCGGACTGCCCGTGGTGGTGGTGGTCAACCAGGTGGACCGCGTGGAGCGCGATCGCATCGCCCAGGCGATCATGCGGGCCACCGAACTGGTGCCCGATTTCCGCGCCATCCACCCCGTGAGCGCGCTCACCGGGGAGGGTCTTGAGGCGCTGCGGGCCGAGTTCCCGGCCCTGCTGCCCGAGGGGCCCATGTACTTCCCCGAGGGCGTCAGCACCGACCAGACGCAGGACGAGATGGCGGCAGAGATGATCCGCGAGGCCGCGATACAGCGCCTGCGGGACGAGGTACCCCACGCCCTCGCGGTGCAGGTGGAGGAGATCGACGACGCCCGGCGCGGCGTGCGCATCGAGGCCTACGTGCTGGTGGAGACCGAGAGCCAGAAGGGCATCGTGGTGGGCAAGGGCGGCCGCATGATCCGCGACATCGGCACGCAGGCCCGGCACGTGCTGTCGGAGGCCTTCGGCCAGCCCGTGCACCTCGACCTGCAGGTGAAGGTGAGGCCGAAGTGGAGGCGCGACGACGCCATGCTGGACCGCCTGGGCCTCTGAGTGATCGGGGCGGCGCCCCGCCTATACTTCCGCGCCATGTCTCCCGACCCGTCACGAGGCGCATCATGAGGGCCCGCGAGCTCGCGAAGAGCTGCGATTTCACGCTCATCCGACCCGGTGTCACCGCGGATGACCTGTCCGTGCACTGCGCCACGGGGGCGCGCCTGCACGTGGCGTCGGTGGTGGTGCCGCCCAGCATGGTGCGGGCTGCGGCCAACACCCTGCGCGGGGGTGACGTGAAGGTGGGCACCGTGGTGGCCTACCCGTTCGGCACCGATGAGTCGTCGTCCAAGGTGGCCGTGGCGCGCGCGGCCATCGCGGCGGGTGCACGCGAGATCGACGTGGTCATGAACGTGTCGGCGCTGCTGTCGGGCAGGCCGGGCATCGCCCGCGCCGATCTGGGCGCCGTGGTCGACGCCGCACGCGAGGCCACCAGCGCCCACGTGATGGTGCGCGCGGTGGTCGAGGCGCCACTGCTGGGGGAGCTGCTGCTGAGGCGCGCGTGCCAGGTGGTCAGCCTGTCCGGGGCCGACTTCGCGGTGACCGCCACCGGCCTCGCCGGCATGGCCCGCCCGCAGGACGTCGAGGTGATGCGCGAGTCGCTGCCAGCCGAGGTCGGGGTCATTGCCGCGGGCGGCGTGGACGACATCGGCACGGCCATGATGATGCTGGATGCAGGCGCACAGCGGGTGGCGACGAATGCCGCTCCCGTGATGGTGGACACCCTCATGGGCGTGGCCGCATGAGCGCGGCGGGCGAGGGGGATTCCCCGCAGCGCGTGCGCTTCGACGCCGACGGCCTGGTTCCGGCGATCGTGCAGGACGCCGAGACCGGCCGCGTGCTGACCCTGGCGTGGATGAACGCCGAGTCGCTGGGGCGCACGCTCGACCGCGACGAGACCTGGTTCTGGAGCCGCTCACGAGGCGAGCTGTGGCACAAGGGCGAGACCAGCGGCAATACCCAGCAGGTCACGGGCGCCGCCACCGACTGCGACGACGACGCCGTGCTTGTGGCCGTGCGCCCTGCGGGGCCGGCGTGCCACACCGGTGAGGACACCTGCTTCCACGTGCCGCTGAAGGGCGTGGTGGGTGGCGACGCCGCGCCGTTCGCCGCGCTGCCCGACCTCGAGGCGGTCATCCGCGAGCGCGCCGCCGATGCGGACCCCGACTCGTCGTACACGGCGTCGCTCATCGCCCGCGGGGTCGACACCATGTGCAAGAAGGTCGGCGAGGAGGCCACCGAGGTGGCCATCGCGGCCAAGGGCGGCGAGCGCGAGCAGCTCATCTACGAGAGCGCCGACCTGCTGTACCACCTGGTGGTGCTGTGGCAGACCATGGACGTGCGCCTTGCGGACGTCGCCGAGGAACTCGCGTCGCGGAGGCGGGAGAAGGGGTGACCACCCTTCGCATCGATGTGCCCCCGCCCGGCGCAGGTGACCACCTGCCCGTGTCGCCCTCGCTCGACGTCGTGCGCTCGCACGTGGGCACCTACCGCCAGGTGCCGGTGTCGCACACCTATCTCGACGACTGCGAGACGCCCGTCAGCGCCATGCTGAAGCTGCGCGACGGGGGGCCGTGCTTCCTGCTGGAGAGCGCCGAGCAGGGGCAGCGCCTCGGGCGCTACTCGATGATCGGCATCGACCCGCAGGCGGTGATCACGGCGCGCGACGGCGTGGTCACGCTGCGACGGGCCGATGGCACCGAGGAGCGGCTCGACTCTGCCGATCCCTTCGGCGTCATCCAGTCACTGGTGGACGACGCCGCAATGGCACCCCCGGCTGAGCCGCTCGCGTTCTGGGGCGGGGCCGTCGGCTACTTCGGCTACGACATGGTGCGCACCGTCGAGCACCTGCCCGACGTGCCCCATGACGACCTGGGCATCCCCGACATGGTGATGATGCTCACCGGGCCGGTGGTGCTGTTCGACCACCTGCGGCGCTCGACCACCATCATCGTGCCCTGCGAGGTGGGCGACGACGATCCCGGCCCGGCGTACCAGGCCGCCATCGATGCCATCCGCGCCATCAAGGCCCGGCTGCAGGGCCCCGTTCCGCACCCGGCGCCCCACGGGCCGGCCGAGGTCGGCCCGGTCGAGAGCAACATCGGACACGACCGGTTCTGTGCCGCCGTGGAGGCCGTGCGTGAGTACGTGTACGCCGGCGACGCCTTCCAGGTGGTGCCGTCGCAGCGGTTCTCGGCCACAGTGGGGCTGGAGCCCTTCGCGGTGTACCGCGGGCTTCGCACCGTCAACCCCTCGCCCTACATGTTCTTCCTCGACTGCGGCGACGTGCAGCTGGCGGGCTCATCACCCGAGATGCTCGTGAAGGTGACCGACGGGGTGGTGGAGACCCGCCCGATCGCGGGTACGCGGCAGCGCGGGGCCGACCGGGCGGAGGACCTGGCGCTGGCCGAGGGGCTGCTGGCCGACCCCAAGGAGCGCGCCGAGCACGTGATGCTGGTGGACCTCGGGCGCAACGACCTGGGGCGCGTGTGCGCCCCCGGCACGGTGCGCGTGAAGGAACTCATGGTGGTCGAGTACTACAGCCACGTCATGCACATCGAGAGCAGCGTCGTGGGCCAGCTGGACGAGGGCCGGCGCGCGGTGGACGCCCTTCGTGCCACGTTCCCGGCGGGCACCCTGTCGGGCGCCCCGAAGGTGCGGGCCATGGAGATCATCGACGAGCTCGAGCCCACGAAGCGGGGCCCCTACGGCGGCGCCGTGGGCTACATCGGCTTCGACGGCAACCTCGACACCTGCATCACCATCCGCACCATCGTGTGCCACGACGGCCGGTGCCACGTGCAGGCGGGAGCGGGCGTGGTGGCCGACTCCGACGCGGAGTCGGAGTTCGAGGAGACCCAGCGCAAGGCGGCGGGCATGTTCCGCGCCATCGAGGTGGCCGCGCAGCAGGAGGACTGGTGAGCACGCCCCACGTGGTGATCGTCGACAACTACGACTCGTTCACCTACAACCTGTTCCAGTACCTCGCCGAGCTCGGGGCGAAGGTCGATGTGTTCCGCCATGACCAGATCACGGTGGATGGCATCCGCGACCTGGGTCCCACGCACCTGGTGATCTCACCCGGCCCCAAGACCCCCGACGAGGCGGGCATATCGCTCGACGCCATCCGCGAGATGGCGGGCGAGGTGCCGATACTGGGCGTGTGCCTGGGGCACCAGGCCATCGGCCAGGCGTTCGGGGGCCGCGTGGTGCGCGGCGAGGAGCCGGTACACGGCAAGACCAGCGAGATCGAGCACGACGGCCGCACGGTGTTCGCGGGGCTGCCCGACCCGATGACCGCCACGCGGTACCACTCGCTGGTGGTCGAGAGGGCGACCCTGCCCGACGTACTCGAGGTGTCGGCCTGGTGCGACGGCGACGTCATCATGGGCCTGCGGCACCGCGACCTGCCGGTGGAGGGAGTGCAGTTCCACCCCGAGTCGATCCTGTCGGCGGAGGGCCGTGGGCTGCTGGGGAACTTCCTGGGGATGACCGCATGACCCCGCAGCCGGTGATCACCGAGTGCCTCGAGGCCCTGGTGGCGGGACACGACCTGTCGCAGGACCAGGTGCGAAGTGCCGTGGGCGTGATCATGGATGGCCAGGCATCCGAGGTGCAGATCGCCGCGTTCCTCACGGCGCTGCGCGGCAAGGGCGTGACGGCCACCGAACTGTCGGGCCTGGCGCAGGCCGTGCGCGACCGCGCCGAGCGGGTGCACGTTGACGATTCGCACCTGCTGGTGGACACCTGCGGCACCGGCGGTGGGCCGTCGACCGTGAACATCTCCACGGGGGCGGCGTTCGTTGCCGCGGGCGCCGGGGTGCGCGTGGCCAAGCACGGCAACCGGGCGGTCACGTCGAACTGCGGCAGCGCAGACGTGCTCGAGGCCCTGGGCGCGCGGGTGGATCTGGGTCCGGATGCCATCGGGCAGTGCATCGACGAGGTCGGCGTGGGGTTCATGTTCGCGCCCGCGCATCACCCGGCATTCCGTCATGTGGGCAACGTGCGCCGCGAGCTGGGCATCCGCACGGCGTTCAACGTGATCGGCCCGCTCGCCAACCCGGCCGGCGCGCGTCACCAGGTGATCGGCGTGTTCGACCGGGACTACCTGGACCGCGTGGCCGAGGCCCTCTCGATGCTGGGGTCGCGCCGGGCGCTGGTGGTGGCCGGCCGCGACGGCCTCGATGAGCTCACCACGTGCGACGTGACCGACGCGGTGCTGTGGGACCACGACCGCTTCGAGGAGATGCGGTTCGACCCCGCCGCGCTGGGGCTGTCCCGCCCGGCGGATGGAGCCCTCGCGGGCGGCGGGCCGGCTGAGAACGCCGCTGCGCTGCGCGCGGCCATCGGTGGCGAGCCGGGGCCGGTGCGGGACATCCTGGTCCTGAACGCCGGCGCTGCCGTGTGGATGGCAGGTCTCGCGCATTCACTGGAGAAGGGCATGGAGATGGCGGAAGAGGCAACCACCTCGGGGGCGGCCCTCGGGCGACTCGACGGCTTCGTGGCGCTCACGGCGCAGCTGGCGCCTGCAGGGGGGGATGCGTGATGTCGACGTTCCTCGACGAGGTCGTGCAGCGCACCCGGGCCGATGTGGATTCCCGCAGGCGCGAGGTGCCGTTGGAGGCCCTGCAGGCGCAGCTCGATCCGGCGCCGCGCGGCCGGCCGTTCTCGGAGGCCCTCATCCAGGAGGGCATATCGCTCATCGCCGAGATGAAGCGCTCCAGCCCGTCGAAGGGGCCGATTAGGCCCGATGCCACGGTGAGCGACATCGTGCGCGCCTACGAGCGCGCCGGGGCGTCCGCCTGCTCGGTACTCACCGAGCCCCACTGGTTCGGTGGCTCGCTGGACGACCTGCGCGAGGCGCGGGCGGCCTGCGATCTTCCCCTGCTGCGCAAGGACTTCGTCGTCGATCCCTACCAGTTGGTGGAGGCCCGCCTTGCCGGCGCCAACGCGATCCTGCTCATCGTGGCCGCCCTCGACCCGGCGGAGATCACGTCGCTGTACGACCAGGCATCCGAGATCGGACTCGACTGCTTGGTAGAGGTTCACGACGACGACGAGATGGAGACCGCCATCGAGTGCGGAGTGGAGATCATCGGCGTGAACAACAGGAACCTGCATACGCTCGAGGTGGACCCCGAGACCGCGCTGCGGCTGCTGGTGGACGCCCCTGCGGGAACCATCGTGGTGGCTGAGTCCGGCATCACCTCGAACGAGGACGTCCAGCGTCTTGAGGAGGCCGGGGTCGACGCGATCCTGGTCGGCGAGGCCCTGATGCGCGAGGACGACCCCGCCGCTGCCGTGCACGCCCTGCTGGGCTCGAGGGCGCCCGAGTGATGCTGCGTGCCGGCATCACCGTGTCGGCCCTCCTCATCGCCAGCGCCCCTGCCGCCCTCGGCGTTGCCCCGGGCGCCGTGGAGGTGCGCGACGAGGCCGGCGGCGTGGTGGCCACCTTCGCCGGCCCCGACGCGGTGCAGGACGCCGTGTCGGCAGTGGTCACGGGGCGGGCTCCCGAGTCGCGCGCCTGGAGCGTGGTGGCGGGCACCGGCACCTACGGCGACTTCGCCGTGAAGACCCCCAACCTCGCGGTGTCGGCCGATGCGGGCGCCCAGGTGGTGATCGGCGGCACGGGCCTGCGCGACGACACCGGCGGCGGCTGCGTGGACATCACGCGCGGCAACGTGGCCATCACCGGGCTCACGTGCTCGACGCCACCCCGTACCGGCGTGAACGTGACGCTGCGCAACTCCGAGGGCGGCGTGTCGCTGTCGTCGCTGGCCATCAACCGCCCGGGGGTGGATGGCATCGCCGTCACCGGCGGCCGGGGCGTCAGCATCACCTCCCCTGCCATCACCGGTCCGGCGCGCGACGGCATCCGGCTCACCGCGCTGACCACGCGCAACCCCTCACCGATATCCGGCGGGTCGATCACGGGCGCGGGCCGCGACGGCCTGCGCCTCGCCGACGACGTGCGCTCGGTGACAGTCACCGGACTCACCGTGACCGGCTCCAAGGGGTACGGAATCGCCAGCGATGATGCGGGCAACAGCGATGCCTCGTTCTCGGGGGTGACAGTCACCGGCAGCGGGAGGGACGGAGTGCTGCTGTCGGGCGGCACCCTGCGGGCGGCGCTCGTGGCGTCGGCGGTCACGGGCAGCGCGGGCGCCGGCGTGCGGCTTGGCGACGCCAGCGGCGTGCGCATATCCGATGTGCCGGTGGATGGATCGAACGCCGACGGCGACCTGGTGTTCGACGGTGAGATCCGCACGGGCGGCTCGTACGACGGACTGAAGGCACCCGATGGCCCGTTCTCGCTGGCGGGTGAGCCCCGCTCGGTGCGCATCTCGGGTGTGCCGGCGGCGCGGGCCGCGGTGGCTGCGGGGGGTCCCGCCCGGCTTTCGCGCCGGGGCGCGGCCGTGTTCGTGAGCGCAACGGCGCAGGTGGCCAACCGCCGCGTGGTGCTGAGGTTCCCCTCCGGCAGCGCCGTGTACCGGAAGTCGGGTTCGTGGGCGAAGGTTCCGAGCAGCCGGGTGCTGCGCACGGGCCTGCGCGCCTCACTCGGTACCTCGCAACTCGGAACGGCGAGCAGCGTGTATGCACCCTTCGGCTGATCCTGATCCCGCCGCCGGCCCCGATGCCCCGGGGTCCGATCGGCGCAGGCTGATCGGGCTGATCGTGGGCGCGGTGGTGACGGCCCTGGTCATCGTTCTGCTGGTCGTGGGTCTGGTGAACCGCAGCGCATCCACCGCCATCGACGACGCCCTCGAGGCCGGCGCACGCCCGCCCGCCCCCGATCTCACGCTTCCCGTGCTGGTGTCGGGCCCCGGCCTGCCGCCTGTGGGCGAGGATGCCTCACTCGCCGACCTGAAGGGGAAGGTGGTGCTGGTGAACCTGTGGGCGTCGT
>CAMCDF010000064.1 GCA_945873475.1 Bifidobacterium breve
TCGGTCGAGGGTGCGGTGTTCTCGCCGACTGGCCGGTACGTGCTGGTCACCTCGACGTCCAATCTGGTTGGTGGTGCCCTCTTCGCGCACCGCCAGCTGTTCATGCGCGACCGCACGACCGGCCGCGCCACCCTGGTGTCGTCCAGCGCCACTGGCACCGCGGCCAACGCGGCGGTGGACGACCCCTCCGACGGCAGGGCGCGCCCGTACGGGGTATCCATCGACGGCCGCTACGTGGTGTTCGCATCGGCCGCCACCAACCTGGTGGCCACTGACTCCAATGGGTCCGACGTGGATGTCTTCCGCAAGGACACCCAGACAGGGCGCATCACCATCGTCTCGCGTGACTCCCGGGGCACTCAACCATCGGACGGCGTGGTGGGGCAGCCGTCGCTCAGCGCCGATGGCATGCGCGTGGCCTTCACATCAGGCCCCGAACCCCTCGTGACCGCCGATGCCAACGGGGTGGCCGACATCTACCTGGCCGACATGCGCGCGGCGTCGCTGACCCTGGTCAGCCGTACCTCGGGTGGTGTGCAGTCGACCGCGGCGGTGGACTGCCCATCGCTCAGCGCCGACGGGCGGGCGGTGGCGTTCCACGGCACCGCGGCGGCGGCCGTGCTGGCGGCGGGCGACACCGACGCTCAGGACGACATCTACGTGGCGCGACCGCGCGCCCGCACGATCACCGTGGCCAGCCTGCCGACCGGCGGAACCGACAACGGACCGTCCACGGCTCCCTCGATATCCGGTGACGGCTCGCTGGTGGCCTTCAGCTCCACCGCCCCGCTGGTGGGAGGCGCCGACGCCGGGGCATCACCCGATGTGTTCGTGCGTGACCTCGACGCCGGCGTCACCAAGCGGGTATCGGCCGCCGCCACCACTGGTGGGCCGGCAATCAGCACCAACGGCGCGCGGGTGGCGTTCGCAGGGGCCACCGATGGCACCGACCCGGGCGACGTGGCGGCCAACGGCGACGACGTCTACGTGCGAACGCTGGCAACGGGGGCGCTCTACCGCGCATCGCGCGACAACGCGGGCAGCGCGCCCGTGGGCCCCAGCACGCGGCCGGCCATCAGCGGTACCGGCGGCCTTGCCGCGTTCACTACCAACGACGGCGGAACGTCCCGCGCCGACGTCTGGGCGACCGACGTGGGCGCCATCGCGCCCACCACTCCGGCGCTCACCGCGCGGGCAACCCAGGACGGCCGCCGCGTCACGGTGGCCGGCCACGCCAGCGATGAGGCCGGCGTCATGTCGGTGACGGTCGGCGGCCGCATGGCACGTATCGCCGACGATGGCGCGTACTCGGTGTCGTACACGGCACCGGTGGGCACCGAGTCGGTGACGGTCACTGCCACGAGCGGCGTGGGGGCAACGGGAACCGAACAGGTGAGCGTGACCCGCTCGCGCTCCGGTCGCGGCGCCGCGCCGGCGGCGGCACGACCCACCGGCCTTCGCGTGCGCGTGGCCCGCCCCTGGGCGATCGCCACGTTCCGCCTGCCGACGGCGGGCACCTGGCGGGTGGAGCTTCGCCGCAGGGTCCAGGGCCCCGCGCGCGCCGCCGCCTTCCGCGCGGTGGCATGGAGGTCGGGTGGCCCGGCATCCGGCAAGCGCGTGGTGCGCCTGAGGATCCCCGCGAAGGCCGCAGCGGGCAGGTACCAGGTGCGCGTGCTGATGCTGTCGGCCCAGGGGCTCGGCACCACAGCGCGTACCATCACCGTGCCGTGATCTTCCCTCTCCGCACCTCGCGCTGGACGCGCTTCCTCACGTCGACCACCGGCCCCTTCGAGGCGGAGGTCACCGACGAGGCGGTGCACGTGCGCATGGGCTGGGTGGGGCATGCGGACATTCCCATCGCGCGCATCGCGCGCATATCCACCCAGAAGTGGCCGTGGTACGCCGGCGTGGGCGTGCGCATCGCGAAGGGCCTGGTGGCGTTCGTGCCGGCCCCATGCGAGGGCGTGGTGCTCGAGCTGGACGGCCCGCTCGAGGTGCATGCGCCCGCGGGCTGGGAGACCTCGCGCGTGCTCGTGGGCGCCGCCGACCCGGCGGCGTTCGCCGAGGCGGTCGCCGCCAGGCGCGCGGCGACCGCCTAGCGCACCCCTGCTACTGCACGATCTCGACGGCGACCAGGCGGTTGCCGTCGGGGTCGAGGAACTCCATGGACAGCGCACCGCCCATGTCCTCGATGGGGTCCTTCTTGGAGCCGGCGGCGTCGAGCGCGGCCTCGAGCGCACGGATGTCGGGCACGCGGAACGTGACCGTGGCGCCGCCCGGGTGCGGTGCGGTGGCCAGCTCGCCGAAGAGGCCCAGCTCGGTGCCCCCCACGGTGAACTGCGCCCAGTCGTTGCCGGCGCGCTGGCTGAGCTCGAGGCCCAGAATGCCCTCGTAGAAGTCGACCGACCGATTCATGTTGCACACGCCGTAGAACACGACGTCCACGCCCTCGATAAGTGCCACGTTCCCCGCGCCCCCGTCCGATCGCGGCCCCCGGCGGGGACCTGACGTCGCGATGGTACCGGCGCGGGAGTACGATGCCGCGCCGTATGAGGCGGAGCTAGCCAATGGCCATCCGGCGCCGCAGGCGCGAGAGGATGGAGCGGGTCGTCGGGGTCCCCGGGCTCTGGGCCACCGCATACGGAAACGTCGGCTCGTCGATCTACTACGCGCTGGGCCTCGTGGCGGCGTACGCCCTGGGCCTCACGCCGCTGGTGTTCCTGTTCGCGGGGCTCATCTTCGCGGCCACGGCCATCACCTACACCGAGGGAACGGCCATGTTCCCCGAGGCGGGCGGCTCGTCGTCGTTCGCCCGGCAGGCCTTCAACGAGGGCGCGGCCTTCGGTGCGGCGTGGGGCCAGATGCTCAACTACATCATCACGATCGCCATCTCGGCGTTCTTCGTGCCCCACTACCTCGGCGTGTTCTGGGAGCCCCTGCGCACGAATCCCTGGGACATCATCGTGGGCATCGGCGTGGTGGCCCTGATCGCGCTGCTCAACATCGTGGGCATCAAGGAGGCCGCCAAGCTCAACGTCGGGCTGGCGCTGCTCGACCTCGGCACGCAGATCCTGCTGGTCATCGTCGGGCTCTTCGTGGTGTTCTCGCCCACCCAGGTGTGGGACAACATCGTGTGGGGCGTGGCGCCCACATGGACGAACGTGATCATCGGCGTGACCCTCGCGATGATCGCCTACACGGGCATCGAGACCATCTCGAACATGGCCGAGGAGGCCCAGGTGCCCGAGCGCACCATCCCGGCCTCCATCCGCGCCACGGTCATCACGGTGCTGGTGATGTACGCGCTCATCCCCATCGTGGCGCTGTCCGCACTTCCCGTGACCCAGCAGCCCGACGGCAGCTACTCAACCGAGCTGGGCACCACCTACGCGGGCGACCCGATCCTCGGCATCGTCAGCAAATTCGGGCTGTCGGGCATATGGCAGACGCTGGTCGAGGGCTTCGTGGGAATCCTCGCCGCGACCATCCTGATCATCGCCACCAATGCGGGCGTCATCGGCGTGTCGCGCCTGACGTATGCGATGGGATCCCACCGGCAGCTGCCATCCGGCATACGGAAGCTGCATCCGCGGTTCAACACGCCGGCCGTGGCCATCATCATCTTCTGCGCCATCGCCGCGCTGGTGATGATCCCCGGCCAGGCCGACTTCCTCTCGAACCTCTACGCGTTCGGCGCCATGCTCTCGTTCAGCATCGCGCACCTGGCCATCATCTGGTTGCGGTGGAAGCGGCCGGAGATGCGGCGCCCATACGGCGGGCGCCCGAATGTGTCGATACGGGGGCGCAGCATTCCGCTGTTCGCCGTGTTCGGGGTGCTGGGCACGGGCGGTGCGCTGGTCGCCGTGCTCATCCTGCGCCCCGACGCGCGCTGGGTGGGCATCGCCTGGATGGCCTTCGGGTTCCTGATGTACATCGTCTACCGCAGGCGCATCGGAATCCCCTGGACCCAGACCGCCACCATGGAGCGGCAGGAGCTGGCGCTCGAGGTTGACGTCGCCTACACGAAGATCCTCGTGCCCATCGTCGCCACGGAGTCGTCCGAGGAGATGATGGCCACGGCCGGGAAGCTGGCCGCAGACCGCGACGTGAGCATCCACGCCATCACCGTGGTGGAGGTGCCCGTCGAGCTGCCGTTGGATGCCGAGATGCCCCGCGAGGAGCGGGGAGCCGAACAGCTGCTTGCGCACGCGCGCCAGATCGCCGAGGAATACGGCGCCACGGTGGAGACCAAGGTCGTGCACGGCCGGCAGGCCGGGCGCGCGATCGTGGACGAGGCCCGCCACATGCAGGCCGAGGTCATCATGATGGGCGTCGCCCGCAAGCGCAGGCTGGGCGAGCGCATCTTCGGCCGCACGGTGGACTACGTGCTGCGGCACGCCCCCTGCCGGGTGGTCATCGCCAGCGACGCGGCTGCCCCCGGCACGACGCAGTCGGATGCCCTGGGCGCTGCGCTCTCGGGCGCGGTCGGGCGCGCGGATCGCGCTCCGCAGGCCCCTCCGGACGCCTGATCCGGCCCGAACTCACAACAATTTCACGAAGTTTGTAACAGCGTTCGTGACACTTCGTGCAGTACGACACTAAGCCGTAAATCCACGCCCTCAAGGCGTTTTCGGGCGCAATCCACCGCCGTCTCGGGCCCGTATCGCACAAGCGCTTGTGCGATACGTGTCGAATTGACGGAAATTCCCGACAGGTTTACGGTGGACACGTATGCAGAAGGACTCCAGGAACCCGCTGATCCGGTCACGTGATGGCCGCGCGATCCTGGTCACCCAGGCAGCTCACGCTCTCGCGCAGGGAATGCTCACGGTCATCGTGCCGTGGCTCATCCTCGAGCAGGGCGGCTCGGCGTCGCAGGCCGCGATCGGCTTCGCGATCACGTTCGTGCCGTTCCTGCTGCTCGCAGCGCCCGCGGGGCTCGCCGGTGACCGGATGGCGCGCCGTCCCCTGCTCGCGAGCGCCCTCGGCCTGGGAACGCTGCTGGCGTCCGTCCTCGCGCTGCTTCTGGCATCCGGTTCGCTCGCCATGCCGTGGCTGTACCTCGCGGCGTTCCTGATCGGCTCGGTGCGGGTGTTCGTGGACGCCGCGATGTTCGGCGCGCTGGCGACGGTGGCATCGCGCGACGAGATGATGCCCGCGCAGGCGGCACTGGCCCAGGCATTCAACCTCGGCTACTTCGGCGGACCCGCCATCGCGGGACTCGCCCTGGTCCTGGGTGGCGACATCGCCACCTGGCTCGTGGCGGGCGCCATGGCCATCGCGGCCATGGGAGCGCTGGCGGCGTCGGCGCGCCTTGACGAGCGTGACGAGAAGGGGCCCCGCCCCACCGTGCGTCGCGGCCTGGCCTTCCTGTTCCTCTCGCGCGACCTGCGCGTGCTCACCATCACGGGCGTCGCCTGGAGCCTCGCCTCGGGCGCGGCCATCAGCCTCGCGGTGCCCCACCTGCGCAACGACCTCGGGGTCTCCGGCGCCGCCCTGGCAGCGGTGCTGGGTGCGGGCGTGGCCTGCATGATGCTGGCCACGCCCATCATCACCCGGCTCGACCGCCGGCACGCCGACGAGACCATCATCGTGCTGGCGTGCGCCATCTACGTGGTGCCGGCGCTCGCCATGGCGCTGATCCCCGGGGTCATGGGCACCGCCCTGGCCTATGCGCCGCTCATGCTGGCCAACGCCATCTGCGCCGCGACCCTCATGGGCGCACGCGCACGCCGGGTGCCCCGTTCGATGCAGGCCCTGGCCGGCGTGGCCGGACGCACCCTGGTGATGGCGGGTCTTGCGACCGGCGCCGCACTGGGAGGCCTCGCGGCCGACTGGGTGGGTTCGCGGGGTGCATACGCCATCGTGGCCGTCGCCCTGGGCATCACGGCAATCGCAGCACGCCCCGCGCTGGTTCGCGCACGGGACCGCCGCCTGCGCGGCCGGGAAGCACCCGCCCGTTCGTAGAGAAGTCACCGGGGGCCGGCGGTAACGGACCCTCGCGTACCGTAGGGTCACGGCGTGCGCAAGTGGCTCCCGGTCATCATCCTCGGTCTCACGCAGTTCGTCATGGTCATCGACGGAACCGTGATGAACGTCTCCATCACGACCGTGGTGGAAGACCTCGGCACAACGGTCAGCAGCATGCAGCTGGCCATCGCCACGTTCACCCTGACGATGGCCGGATTCATGATGGCGGGCGCGGGGATAGGCGACCGCCTCGGACGCCGGCGCACGCTGGTGATCGGCCTCATCATCTACGGCATCGGGTCGCTCACCACCGCGGTCGCCCCGGGCTTCCCCGTGCTGTTCATCGGGTGGTCGGTCATCGAGGGCCTCGGTGCCGTGCTGGTCATCCCCGCGGTGGCGGCGCTGGCGGCGTCGAACTACCAGGGGCGCGACCGCGCGGTGGCCTATGGGATCCTCGGCGGCATCTCGGGTGCCGCCGTGGCCATCGGGCCCCTCATCGGCGGCTGGGTGACCACCGAGTTCTCGTGGCGCTGGGTGTTCGCCGCCGAGACCATCATCATCGCCGCGGTCATCCTCCCGTTCATCGGGATCATCCGCGATGGTTCCCGCAAGCCCGCCACCGGCCGCTTCGACTTCGCCGGGGTCGTGCTGTCGGCCCTCGCGATGATCCTCGTGGTGCTGGCGCTGGTGTCCGCCAGCACGTGGGGCATCGTCAGGCCGATCAACCCGCCCTTCGAGGTGCTGGGCTTCTCGCCGGTCATCCCCATCGTGCTCGTGGGCCTGCTCGTCATGCGCGGCTTCTTCGCATGGGAGCGCAGGCTGGCCAACCGCGGCGGCACGCCCCTCGTGGGCACGGACCTCCTGCACATCCGCTCGCTGCGATCGGGCCTCGGGTCGCAGATGGTCCTCTACTTCATCATCGCCGGCACCTTCTTCATCCTGCCCCTGTACCTGCAGACGGTGCTCGGCCTGAACGCCTTCGAGTCGGGGCTGCGGATGCTGCCGATGTCGATCACCATCTTCGTCATGGCGCTGGTCGGGTCGCGCCTGTCCGAGAAGGTGTCGCCGCGCACGCTGATCCAACTGGGGCTGGGGCTGGCGGCCGCGGGGGTCGTACTGCTGATCGGATCGGTCACCGCCGAGGCCAGGGGCACCCTGTTCTCGGTGGCCATGGCCGTCATCGGCCTCGGCCTCGGCCTGGCCGTGTCGCAGATCGGCAACGTGAACATGTCGGCCGCCGATGAGTCGCGCGGCAACGAGATCGGCGGCCTGCAGGGCACCGGGCAGAACCTTGGGTCGTCGCTGGGCGTGGCCATCGCCGGATCAGTGCTGTTCATCGGACTCGCCGCCACCTTCAACTACAACCTGGCGGGCCAGCCCGCCGCCACCGCCAACCTGCAGCAGCAGGCCCAGCAGGTGACGGCCGATGGCATCCAGGTGGTGTCGTCGGCGCAGGTGCAGGAGGCCGTGACCGACGCCGGCCTGCCCCCGGACCAGGTGAACGCCGTCGTCACCGCCTACGACGACTCCAAGCTGCAGTCACTCAGGGCAGCACTCGCGGTGGTGTTCATCGTCGGGGTGCTGGGCCTGCTGGTGACCGGCGGCCTGCCCAGGGAGCCCCTCGGCGGGCGCGGGCCCCCAGCGGCCTGATGCGGGATCATTGAGCCATGGGCGCTGACTTCGGAGTGGAAATCGACCTCGCGGTGAGTCCCGCGGAGGCCTGGGCCGTGGTGGGGGACCCCTGCGGAGTGCCCAGGTGGTACCCGCTGTACGAGCGGTGCACGCTCGAGGGCAACGTGCGCACGCTCGAGCGCGCCGATGGAGCCGTGCTGGTGGAGGAGCTCCTCACCCGCGACGACGACGCCATGACCTACTCGTACGCGGTCACGGCCGGCCTGCCGCTGGCCGAGCACGAGGCGTCGTTCACCGTGCAGCCCACAGGCACCGGGTGCCGCGTGGTCTGGCGCACGCATGCTGTGCACGAGGACCCATCGATCGACATGGCCGAGAGGCTCGTGGACCGCCAGCGCGAGGCCCTCGAGGGCCTGCGCGACCTGCTCGGGGGGTAGTTCCCCGGCGCCCCGATTCTTACGGGGCTCTTCGGTTGATCTTCCCGTCTCCTGAGGTGGGTGCCCGACGATGGATGTCGTCAGGGACCAACCGACGGGGGAGTCGCACATGAAGACCAGGAACAAGCGCATCGCAGGCATCGCCGCAGTCGGGCTGCTCGTGGGCGGGGGCATCGGCGGTGCATTCGCCGCGACCAGCGGGCAGGGCGACCCGGCGGGCGATCTGGCCAGCGCGCTGTCGGAGCGCACCGGCGAGCAGGTGTCGGCCGCCGACGTGAAGGGTGCCTTCACCGACGTGCTGAAGGAGCGCCTGCAGCAGGACGTCGCATCGGGCCGCATCACCCAGGCGCAGGCCGACGAGATGCTCGCGCGCGCTCAGAACGCGCCGCTGCCCGGCATGGGCGGCCCGGGTGGCCACCGCGGGGACCATCACGGGGGCCACCACGGCGGGCCCGGGGGCGGGGCCGTGGAGGACGCCATGGTGAAGGCCCTGGGAATCACCGAGGACGCCTGGCACACGGCCCGAGAGGCCGGCAAGACGCCGGCGCAGGTGGCGAAGGACAAGGGCATTGCGGTGGCCACGGTGGTGGACGCCGTCACGGCCGCGCTGGACAAGCAGGGGCCGCCGCCCGGTGCGCCGGCGGTCGACGACGCGCAGCTGAAGCAGATGGCCACCGACATCGTCAACGGCACCGGGCGGGGCGGCCATCACCGCCCGTGATCACGGCGCGCGTCCGGGCGGCAACCCGCCCGGACGCGCGCGGGGCCCGTTAGGCACACTCGTGCCGTGAGGATCCTGGTCGCAGACGATGAGGAGGCCGTGCGCACCGCCGTGCGCCGGGCCCTGACGCTGGCCGGGTACGAGGTCGAACTCGCCTCGGACGGCGACGAGGCCCTGGCCTCGCTGGCCGAGAGGGCGCCCGACGCCATCCTGCTCGACGTCATGATGCCGGGCGTCGATGGCATCGAGGTGTGCCGGCGCCTCAGGGCGGCGGGCGACACCACCCCGGTGCTCATGCTCACCGCGCGCGACGCCGTGGGCGACCGCGTGGCGGGGCTGGATGCCGGCGCAGATGACTACATGGTGAAGCCGTTCGCACTGCAGGAGCTCATGGCACGCCTGCGGGCCCTGCTCCGGCGCACGGCCGTGCAGAACGGCGACGAGGCCTCATCGCTGCGGTTCGACGACCTCACCCTCGACCTCGCGGGCCACATGGCCGAGCGCGGCGGGCGACAGATCGACCTCACCCGCACCGAGTTCCAGCTGCTCGAGCTGTTCATGCGCAACCCGCGCGTGGTGCTGACCCGCACGGTCATCCACGAGCGTGTGTGGGGCTACGACTTCGGCCCCGCCTCGAACTCGCTCGGGGTGTACGTGGGCTACCTGCGCCGCAAGCTCGAGGACTCCGGCGAGCCCAGGCTCATCCACACCGTTCGCGGCGTGGGCTACGTGCTGCGCGAGCCATGACCATCCGGCGGCGCCTGGCGCTGGCCGCCGCCATCGCCGTTGCCGTCGCGGTGGCCGCCGCGTCGCTGGCCAGCTACATCGCCGTGCGGGCCCAACTGCAGGGCGATGTCGACGACTCCCTGCGCCAGCAGGTGGAGCGCGTGCTGCGCGAGGGCCAGCGCGCGCTGCCGCCCCCCGGGTCGTTCATTCGTGATCGCAGGTTCGGTGGGCCGCAGGTGTACTCGCAGCTGGTCACCGCCGCCTCCGGCGAGTCGGAGGGGTCCGGCGACAGGGGCAGGCGTCGCGGCGAGCAGCTGGGCGAGGTGCGGCTTCCGGTGACCAGCCGCGACCTCGAGGTGGCGGCGGGCACCGCCCCGGCGTACTTCTGGGACGCCGACATCCAGGGCGTGCCGCTGCGCGGCATCACCGCGCCCGTCGCATCGGGCGTGGCCATCGAGCTCGCGCGGCCCGTGGACGAGGTGCAGTCGGTGCTGTCGGGACTGGGCATCATCCTGCTCATCGTCACGGGAGCCGGCATCGCCGCGGGTGCGGGCCTCGGATGGGTGGTGTCGGGAAGGGCGCTTCGCCCCGTCACCGACTTCACCGCAGAGACCGAGGCCCTGGCCGGCGCGGGTGACCTCTCACGCCGCCTGCCGGTGGTCGGGAGCGACGAGATCGCGCGCCTTGCCACCGTGTTCAACGGAACGCTTGACGAACTGGAGTCGTCGGCCGAGGCCCAGAGGAGGCTGGTGGCCGATGCCTCGCACGAGCTGCGCACGCCGCTGGCGTCGCTGCGCGCGAACATCGAGGTGCTGCAGCAGCCCGGCGACCTGCCGCCAGCTGAGCAGGAGGCCCTGCTGCGCGACGTGGTGGAGCAGACCGACGAGCTCACGGCGCTGGTCAC
>CAMCDF010000065.1 GCA_945873475.1 Bifidobacterium breve
GCGACGACTACTTCTCGAACCACGACATCCACGTGCACGTGCCGGCGGGCGCCATACCCAAGGACGGCCCGTCGGCCGGCATCACCATCGCGACCGCGCTGGTGTCGGCGCTGTCGGGCCGCACCGTCAGCCCCGACGTCGCGATGACAGGCGAGATCACCCTGATGGGGCAGGTGCTGCCCATCGGCGGGGTGCGCGACAAGGTGCTGGCCGCCCTTCGCGCCGGCATCCACACCGTCATCATCCCCGCCGACAACGAGGGCCAGCTGGTCGAGGTACCCGACGGCGCCCGCGAGCAGGTGACGGTGGTGCTGGCCGCCGATCTGGGCGACGTCATCCCGGTGGCGATCCCCGGCTGACGCGGGGAGGCGCCCACTGCGCGGCACCCGGACGCCATGCGCCCGGTACTGTCACCCGCGTCCAGTTCCCCGTTCGACAAGCGAATCAGCAGGAGAATCAATGGCCCTCGAGATCGGCACGGAAGCACCCGACTTCACCCTCACCGAGGACACCGGCGAACAGTTCACGCTCTCGTCGCTGCGCGGCACCCCCGTCTACCTCAATTTCTTCCCCGCGGCGTTCTCACCGGTGTGCACCGACTGGTTCACGCCGATCGTCGGTGACGCAGCCGCGTTCGAGGGGGCCAGGGTCGTGGGCGTGAGCGTGGATGCCTGGCGATCACTGGAGGCCTGGAAGGCCCATCTCGGGGCCGATGACATCACCTTCTGCGCCGACTTCCATCCCAAGGGTGAGGTCGCCCGGCTGTACGACGTCTACGTCGAGGACTACGGCGTGGCCGGACGCTGCACCTTCGTCATCGACGCCAACGGCGTGATCGTCGACGTCGATCAGGTGCACCCGCTCAAGCACCCGGACGCCGACCGCCTCATCGCGGCCCTCGGCGCCTGCAAGAGCTAGCAGCGCCATGTTCCTGCTGCTCGGTCGCTACCTGAAGCCGGTCGACGAGGTGGAGGTTCACCTCGACGCCCACCGCGCCTGGGTACGCGAGCACGCGGAAGCCGGACGCTTCATCGCGGCAGGCCGGGAGGTCCCCCTTCAGGGGGGCCTCCTGGTCGCCGTGGGAGTCACCCGCGATGAGGTCGACGCGATGATCGCGGCCGACCCCTACGTGACCGAGGGCGTCGCCGAGTACGACGTGCGCGAGTACGACGTGGTGCTCGCGGCCCCGGGCGCGGAGGCGCTGCAGGCCTGACGTCCGGAGGCGCCCCGCGACACAGCGGGCGCCAGCCGAATGGGGCCGGCGAGCATCGGAGCCGGGGATCCCGCATGTGCGGCCCCCGCACATGCCGATCCCGTTTCGCGACGGCTCGCCGGCCCCATTCGGGTGGCGGCCGTGGTCCAGCCAGGCGCCTCCGGGCGTCAGGCCGGCGTGTTCGCCAGCTGGCCGCAGGCTGCGGCGATGTCCGCGCCGCGCGAGCGGCGGAACGAGGGATGCAGGCCGGCATCCTGAAGGGCCTCGGCGAAGCGCCTGGCGCGGTCGGGGGGTGACCCCCGGTACTGGCCGGTGGTGGCGTTGTACTCGATGAGGTTCACGTGGAACCGGCCATCGCGCAGCTGTGACGCCAGGCGGGCGGCATCCGACACGTTGTCGTTCACGCCGTCGAGAAGCAGGTACTCGATGAACACGCGGCGGCCCGTGCGGTCGGCGTAGCGGCGGCAGGCCGCGAGCACGTTGGCGATGGGCCAGCGGTTGTTGATGGGCATCAGCGCCGAGCGGGTCTCGTCATCTGCGGCGTGAAGCGAGAGCGCGAGGCGCACCGGCACCTCGAAGGCCACGAGCTCCTCGATGCCCGGCACCCACCCCGCGGTGGACACCGCGATCGACCGGGCCGAGATGCCAAGGCCGTCGGGCGAGTGGATCTCGCGGATGGCATCGAAGACCGCGCCGGTGTTCTGCAGCGGCTCGCCCATGCCCATGAACACGATGTTGCTGAGGCGGGCATCGGCCTCGCGGGCGGTGTCGGCCGCAAGCAGGGCCTGGTCGGCGATCTCACGGGCGGTGAGGTCGCGGCCGGCGCCCATGGCGCCCGTGGCGCAGAAGCGGCAGCCCAGCGCGCACCCGGCCTGGCTCGACACGCACAGCGTGCGCCGGCCGCGGGCGTGCTTGATGAGCACGCTCTCGATTGCCAGGTCGTCCTCGGTGCGCAGGCGCCACTTGATCGTGCCGTCGCGGCTCTCGGCCATGGCGTCGGGCGTGACGGTCCAGAGCGGCACGACCTCGGCAAGGCGCAGGCGCAGGTCCTTGGGAAGGGTGGTCACCTCATCCCACTCACGTGCACCCGAGCGCCGGGCGTCCTCCACCTGCTTCAGGCGGTACGCGGGCTCGCCCCACGCCTTGAGTATCGATGCGACCTGGTCACTCATGAGGTCGGGGAACCTAGCGTGATCGGCTCGACATACGGAATGACCCGGGGAAACAGGCGCCGGCCGAACAGCACGATCCACGCCGCGAACACGCATGCGATGCAGCTGAACACGATGAGGGCGTTGGTCAGGCCGACCGCCTGCGACAGGTAGCCCAGGCCCACCGTGGGGATGGTTCCCGCATACGCGCACATGTACAGCGCCGACATCAGCTTGCCGCGCTCCTCCAGCGGCACGATGGTTCCGCAGATGACGGTTCCGCCCTGCAGGATCATCCCGTTCACGAAGCCCATCAACCCGGCGGCCACCACCACCAGCGAGGCGCTGCCCACGAACGCCGCGCCCGCGATGAGCCACGTGACCACGGCCGACACCGACACGCCGATCATCACGGCCTTCCGGGGTTCGATGTGGCGCGTGACGATGGGGGTCATGCCGCCCAGCCCGAGCACCAGGAACCCGCAGAGGCCCGCGATGGCCACGTTTGTGGCGCCCAGCGTGTTGTAGAGGAACAGCGGCACCAGCGACAGCACCGTGCCCTCCATGAACGACATGGTGAACGCCGCCGGCCCGATGAAGCCCGCGAAGCCGATGCCCTGGCCCTTGGGGATTCCCACGCGCATCTCGAACTTGTACGGCCGCTTCGGCACGGTCTCGCGGGCGATGAGCACGCAGGCCAGGCCCACCACCATCAGCACCACGTGAACCTCGAAGGGCCGGTGCAGCGGGTTGCCCCAGTACTGCGCCACGATGCCGGCGAACAGGGGGCCCAGGCCGAAGCCGATGCGGAACGCCGCGCCGGCCGTCATCGAGGCCAGGGCCTTGGCGCCCGGCAGCGCGTGGTCGATGACGAAGGCCGTGCCCACGCCCAGGTACATGCCGATGGCCAGCCCCTGCAGCACGCGGCCGGCGAACAGCAGCGGGACCGACTCGGTGAACGAGAACACCAGCGATGCGGTGGTCATCACCAGCATCGCGGGAATCGCCAGCTTCTTGCGCCCCAGGCGGTCGGATGCATTGCCCGCCAGCAGCATGGTGGGCACCACCGTGGCGGTGTACGTGGCGAACAGGAGCATCAGCACGCCGTTCGACAGCTGGTAGGTGCCCTGGTACAGCGGCAGCAGGGGCGTGATGATGCTGGTGCCCATCGTGAACACCAGCAGGGCGATCAGCGCCAGGTACGAGCCCCTCGTCACCGGTCCTGGCCGCCCCGGTAGGTGCCCGACACCCGCGCCACGATGGTGGCGCCCGGCCCGAGCACGCGGGGGGCGCGGAAGGCCGCGATGGCGCCCAGCACCAGCACGCCCGCGGCCACCAGCAGGGCGTTGCGCATGCCCGCCGCCACGTCGGCGCGAAGCGGCGCCGACACCAGGCCGTCCTCCGCCGTGACGGTGGCGGGTATCGCCATGGCCAGCACGGTGCTGAGCAGCGCACCGCCCAGCGCACCACCCGAGTACCGCGACACATTGGGCAGCGACGACGCCACGCCCAGGCGGTCCTCCGGCACCTCGTGGATGACCGTGGCCGTGACCGGTGCGGTGGACGCCGCCAGGCCGAGGGCCAGCACGATCATGCCGGGCAGCACCAGCGCATAGCGCTCGAACCCGAAGCCCCAGGCCAGGATGAGCGCACCCGCGGTGGCCGTGCACAGCGCCACGCGCATCATCAGGTCGCTGCCCACGCGCGTGAGCAGGCGGCCCGACAGGGGCGAGCCGACCATGAAGCAGAGCGCGATCGGCGTGATGGCCAGGGACAGCCACACGTCGCTGTAGCCGAGCACCGCCGTGAAGTAGAACGGCATCAGCAGCAGGGTTCCGAACATGGCGGCCCCCACGCAGAAGCCGGCGAGGTTGGGGTTGCGCACGGTCTTCAGCCTGAACAGGCCGAGGTCGACCATGGGGTCGGCGGCCACGGCCTCGCGCCACATGAACAGCGCCAGGCCCACGGCTCCCAGCGCGAAGAGGATGAGCACCTGCGGCGACGCCCACCCCCACGATGAGGCCCCGGAGAGAGCCGTGAGGATCGGGAACAGGCCCAGCGCCGCCAGCGCTGCGCCCAGCAGGTCGAATGGCCGTTTCGGCCCCGGTGGCCGGCGGTGCATCACCAGAACCGCGCCAATCAGCACCAGGGCGCCCACCACCGGCGTGAACCAGAACACGCTGCGCCATCCCCAGATGCCCACCAGCACGCCGGCGATGTTCAGCGACACCACGGGGGCCACGGTGATGATGGCCGTGAGGATCCCGATGGCCAGACCGCGTTGGTGCGGCGGGAACAGGATGGTCGCGTAGGCATAGGCCGTCGGGGCCATGGCCGACGCACCGACCCCCTGGAGGATGCGGAACACCACGAGCGAGGGCTCGTCCCACGCCAGGGCGCACAGCGCCGACGCCACCACCATCACCAGCACGCCGAGCACGAATATGCGCCGCCTGCCGTAGAGATCGCCCGCCCGGCCTGCGATGGGCAGCAGCACGGCCTGGGTCACGAGGAAGCCGGTCACCACCCAGCTCGCGCCGGAGACGCTCGAGCCGAAGTCGCTCGAGATATCCGGGAGCGCGATGTTGACGATGCTGATGTTCAGCACCGAGAGCATCATCCCGCCCGCCACGACGGTCATGGCCATCCACCGCCACCGCGGACTCGCCCGCAGGCGGGCGCGGGCGGCGCGGAGGCGCGCCGGGAGCATCGAGTCCTGCACGCGCATCACCGTATACCCCCCCGGGGGTTCCCGCGGGCTAGCCTTCTGCGCCGTGGCGAGGAAGAAGCGGCAGAAGACGAAGACCATCCGCATCGGCGCGCGCGACCTGCTGTGGGACTACGCGCGCCTGGCGCGCATGTACGCGCTTGAGATCATCGGGGTCGCGCTGCTGCTGGTGGCCGTGTCGATCGTCCTCGAGGCCACCTCGGAAGACGGCTGGACCTGGACCTGGCTGGGTGTGCTGATCGGAATGACCGGCATCACCGGCCTGGTGTTCTTCCCCCTGCTGCGGGCCTGGCTGCGCAAGGGCGGCCTGCCCTCGATACGCCTTCCCGATGCGCAGCCCGCCGAGGGCGCGCGCATGCTGGCCGCCGCGCCGTCCGACTGGCGCCGCTTCGCCGCGCTCAGCAGCATCCTGCTGTTCGTCGGCTCGGTTGCCGTGCTGCTGTTCCTGGTCGCCGTGCTCGGCCGCGGCGGCACCGCCGAGGGCGTGGTCATCGGCGTGCTCCTCGCGTGGGGCCTCGTGACCCTCGAGGATGGACGCCGCATCCAGCGCACCCAGGACGACGAGAAGCGCGTGTACTGGGCCGCCGGGCGTCGCCCCTGGGGCGCGGGCAACCGCCTCGTCTTCACCATCAGCCGGGGGTCCTAGAGCCGCCCGGGTTCGTCCGGGTTCCACCCCTTTCGGGGCGGCAGAGCCGCCCGTACTCCTGCCTTTGGTCGTGGGACGATGGCGTACCGGCGCGGGTTCGTCCGGGTTCCACCCCTTTCGGGGCGGCAGCGGCGGGGCGTGGTACGTTGTGCATGGATACCGGGAGGGGGTATAGGTGGCAGACGTGAACGAGGTGGTCATCATCGGCAGCGGGCCCGCGGGGCTGACCGCTGCGATCTACGCCGCGAGGGCCGGGCTGGAGCCCCTCGTCATCGAGGGCTACGGCGCCGGCGGACAGTTGATGATCACCACCGACGTCGAGAACTACCCGGGGTTCCCCGACGGGGTCGAGGGCCCGGAGATGATGCAGATGTTCCGGCGGCAGGCCGAGCGCTTCGGCACCCGGTTCATCACCGCCGACGTCAGCCGCGTCGACTTCTCGGCGCAACCCTTCCGCGTGTGGGTGGGTGACGACGAGCACGCGGGCAACGCGATTGTGGTGTCCACCGGTGCCTCGGCCAAGTGGCTTGGCATCGAGGGCGAGCAGCGCATGATGGGCCGCGGGGTCAGCGCCTGCGCCACCTGCGACGGCTTCTTCTTCAAGGACAAGCCGGTGGTGGTGGTTGGTGGTGGCGACACCGCCATGGAGGAGGCGCTGTTCCTCACCCGCATGTGCGAGAGCGTCACCGTGGTGCACCGCCGCGACGAGTTCCGGGCGTCGGCCATCATGGCCCAGCGCGTGCTCGACAACCCGAAGATCACCGTGCGGTGGAACGCGGGCGTGGTGGACGTCGAGGGCGACCAGGTCGTGACCGGCGTCAAGGTGCAGGACACCGTGACCGGCGAGGAGAGCGTCATTCCCGCCGCGGCGATGTTCGTGGCCATCGGCCACCAGCCCAACACGTCGCTGTTCGAGGGCCTCCTCGACATGGACGACGAGGGCTACCTGCGCACCCAGCCGGACAGCACCTACACCAACATCGACGGCGTCTTCGCATGCGGGGACGTTCAGGACACCGTGTACCGCCAGGCCGTGACCGCCGCCGGCAGCGGCTGCATGGCGGCGATCGACGCAGAACGATGGCTCGAGGCCCGCGAGGCCGGAGCCCCTGACCACGCGGGCGCCACGGCGTCCGCCGACTGACGAGGAGACCTGATGGCCGACGTCATCGAGATAACCACCGACACCTTCCAGGGCATCGTGCTCGAGAGCGAGAAGCCCGTGATCGTCGACTTCTGGGCGCCCTGGTGCGGCCCGTGCCGCATGATCGCCCCGGTGATCGACGAGATCGCCCGCGACCGCGACGACGTCGTGGTGGGCAAGGTGAACGTGGACGAGGCCCCGGCGATCGCCCAGCAGTACGGCATCCAGGGCATTCCGTTCATCGGCCTGTTCGAGAACGGCCAGCTGGTGAAGAACGCCGTGGGCGCCATGCCGCGCGCCGGCATCGAGCAGGCCCTCGGCCTTTCCTGAGCCGATGCCGACCTACGACATGCGGTGCACGGCGTGCGCCGACCAGTTCGAGGTGTTCCGGCAGGGGTTCCTGCGCGACGAGGACAAGTCGTGTCCGTCGTGCGGGAGCCCCGCCGAGCAGCTGATCACGGGCTTCGTGGCCTGCCGGTCGAGCAGTCAGGTGGCGGCCGGCGCTGCGGCGTCGGCGCCCTCGGGCGGCCACGCCCACCACGGCGGCTGCGGCTGCGGGGGCCACTAGGGCCATGGCCACCACGGCGTCCACGCCTCCCACCCGCGAGCAGATCATGGTGCGCCTGCGCCGTGCCGAGGGGCAGCTGCGCGGCGTGCAGCGCATGCTCGACGAGGGCTCGGCATGCGACGACGTGCTGGTGCAGCTGGCCGCCGTGACGGCGGCACTCGATCAGGTGGGCCTGCACCTCATCGGCGAGCGGCTGCGCCAGTGCCAGCAGGCCGACGGCACGATGTGCACGGACGAGCTCGAGAAGAGCGTCGCCACGCTGCTACGACACACGCGGCTGTCCCGGTAGGCGCGGCGCCAGGGCCTGGAGGCCCCGGCGCAGGGCGATAGTGCCGAACTCGCCCATCAGGGCGAAGGAGCCGATCGCGCCCACATGGCCCTGCAGCGGACCCTGGAACCTCAGGATCATGACGCCGTACAGCAGTCCCGCAACCGCCACCCAGCCGGCGTTCGGCAGGCGCCATGCGGCAACGGCGCCCACGGCGTTGCCACCGAACCACGCGGTGGCAAAGGGTACGGCCACCGCTGGCGGTCCCCAGAGGGCAAGGCCGCCGCATACCAGCAGCGAACTGAGGCCGGATGCCATGGGCAGGCTCCATCCCAGGCGATTCATCAGGAGCCAGACGACAAGGGCAGACGTGGCGCCGATGGGCACCACAGCCCAGTTCGCAAGGCCTCCGGGGGGCGGCAGCAGTGAGGGGATGTCGCGTTCGCCCAGGAGATCGGCCGCCTGGTAGACGCCCACGGACGCCATGAACGCCGTGGCGCCCATGCGCCCGCCGACCCCGACGAACGCGGAGGGCGAGATGAGACTCCAGAGGACGCCCGCCACAGGACCGGCGAGCATGACCCAGTGCCAGCTGAGGGTGATGTTGGGCGTGATGAGCCCGATGAACCCACCCGTGTAGCCCGCCATCCCAGCGCGGATATCGAGCGGCCCCCCGGGCAGCACGGCCACCCCGATGACGGTGATGACGAGGGCGGACGCCACGAGCGGCGGCACCTCGAGAACGCGGCACAGGTACAGGGTGGCCGCCGCCGCGATGGTGGACATGACCACATCGACAACGCGCACCCGGGGCATGGCACCGGAGGTGCGCAGCGTCATCACGCCCCCCGCGAGGATCACCGCAAGGCCTGCCGACAACCCCGCCGCGGCCAGCACACGTGATGCCTGCGCGATAAGGCTCACCGCGAAGACCCAGGCGACGGTGACCAGCAGCAGCAGCCCCAGCACATATGTGCCGCGGGTGGGCGTCACGCGTCAGCTGCCACGCCGTCGGACGGTGCAGCTAGCACGGAGATGGTGCCCGTGGCGCCGATTACGCCCACGAGCCCCCGGAGCGGGCCCTCGACGTGCACCGGCCGGCGATGGCCCCCACGCCGATCACGGCGAGCACGGCGAGCACGGCGATCACCCCGACGACGCCCACGTGGCCCTGGAGCGGGCCGGTGAACCGCAGCATCAGCGCGCCGTAGAGCAGGCCCGCTGCGCCCAGCCAGCCGGCATGGGGCAGGCGCGCGGGCCCGGTGCCGCCCACGAACGTGCCACCGAAGAAGGCCGTGGCCAGCACCCCGGCGGGATCGATGCCGCTCATCGCGATGACGCCGCACACGGCCAGGGCGGGAAGCCCCGACGCCAGGTTCAGCCCCCACCCGAGGCGGTTGATGAGAAGCCAAGTGATCACCGCGCCCGCGGCCCCTATGGGAATCACCGACCAGTGGGCCACGCCGTCCATGCCGGGCAGCAGCACCGGCGTGGACTCCTCGCCCGTGAGCGATGCGACCCAGTAGACCCCACCCGACCCCATGAGGGCCACCAGCCCGATGCGCCCGCCCACCCCCGGCAGTACCGAGGGGCCGATAAGGGTCCACAGGAGGCCCGCCAGCGCACCCGCCGCCGCCACCCAGTACCACCCGAGCCTGACATCGGGGGTCAGGATGCCCACGAACGCGCCGGCGTATCCCCCACCCGCGGCGAGCGCGTCCAGGGGCCCGCCCGGCAGGGCCGCCACCCCGAAGGCGGACAGCACGAT
>CAMCDF010000066.1 GCA_945873475.1 Bifidobacterium breve
GAGCCGTACTCCTTGCCCGCCAGCACGACGAGCGGCACGCCGTCGGCCTGGTAGCGCATGGAGGCGTCGTAGATCGGGATGATGTCCCCGGTCGTGACGTGCTCGGTCCAGTTGCCCTCCTTGCCACCGGCCAGCGCGTTGCGCAGGCGGATGTTGCCGAAGGTGCCGCGCATCATCACCTCGTGGTTGCCGCGGCGCGACCCGAACGAGTTGAAGTCGCGCGGCTCCACGCCCTTCGAGATGAGGTACTCACCCGCGGGTGAGTTGACCGGGATCACGCCGGCGGGCGAGATGTGGTCGGTGGTGACCGAGTCGCCCAGCACCGCGAGGGCACGGGCACCGTCGATGTCGGTGACGCCCGGGGCGTCGGGCGTGAGGCCCTCGAAGAACGGCGGCAGCTGAACGTAGGTGCTGTCTGAGTCCCAGGCGTAGGTGTCGCCGGCCGGAACCGGGATGGCCTGCCAGCGGGCATCGCCGTCGAACACCGACGCGTAGTACTCCCTGAAGAGGTCGGCGTCGATGGTGGTCTCCACGATCTCACGCACCTCGTCGGCCGAGGGCCAGATGTCGGACAGCATCACGGGCTGGCCGTCGCTGCCCGTGCCGATGGGCTCGGTGGTGAGGTCGATGTCCACGCGGCCGGCCAGGGCGAACGCCACCACCAGCGGCGGCGATGCCAGGAAGGCCGCCTTCACGTGCGGGCTCACGCGGCCCTCGAAGTTGCGGTTGCCCGAGAGCACCGCGGCCACCACGAGGCCGTTGTCCTCGATGGCCTTGGTGACGGGCTCGTCGAGCGGCCCCGAGTTGCCGATGCAGGTGGTGCAGCCGTACCCGACCAGGTTGAACTTGATCTGGTCGAGGTAGGTCATGAGGCCCGACTTCTCCATGTAGCCGGTGACCACCTGGGACCCCGGTGCGAAGGAGGTCTTCACGGTGGCATCCACCGTGAGGCCCTTCTCGACGGCGCGCTTGGCAACCAGGCCGGCGCCCACCATCACGTACGGGTTCGACGTGTTGGTGCACGAGGTGATGGCCGCGATGGCCACCGACGCGGGGCCGAACTCGGTGGTCTCGCCGTCGATCTCCACCGGCACGGTGTCGTAGTGGCGGCCGCCGCCGTTCTGGTGCATGCCCTCGGGGTACTCCTGCATGAAGCGGTCGCCCACCTCGGGCAGCACCACGCGGTCCTGCGGGCGGCGCGGGCCCGACAGCGAGGGAACGACGTCGCCCAGGTCGAGGGCGAGGTGCTCGTCGTACTGCGGGTCGGCGTCGCCGTCCTCCCGGAACATGCCCTGCTCGCGGTAGTAGCCCTCGACCAGCGGCACCAGGTGCCCGCGGTTGGTGGTCTCGAGGTAGCGCAGCGCCTCGGCGTCGACCGGGAAGATGCCGGTGGTGGCGCCGTACTCGGGGCCCATGTTGGCGATGGTGGCGCGGTCGGCCAGCGTGATGTTGCTGAGGCCGTCGCCGTAGTACTCGACGAACTTGCCCACCACGCCGTGCGCGCGCAGCATCTCGGTGAGGGTGAGCACCAGGTCGGTCGCCGTGGCGCCCGGCTGCAGCTGGCCGGTGAGCTTCACGCCCACCACGACCGGCCACGGCAGGTTGATGGGCTGGCCCAGCAGGTTGGCCTCGGCCTCGATGCCGCCCACGCCGAAGCCCAGGATGCCGATGCCGCTGATCATGGTGGTGTGCGAGTCGGTGCCCACCAGGGAGTCGGGGTATGCACGCACCTCGCCGTCGACCTCGCGGGTGGCGACGACGCTGGCCAGGTACTCCAGGTTGACCTGGTGCACGATGCCCGTGCCGGGCGGCACGGCGCGGAAGTCCTTGAACGCCTGCTGCGCCCAGCGCAGCAGTGCGTAGCGCTCGGCGTTGCGCTCGTACTCCTTGGCGACGTTCTCCTCGAAGGAGTGGTCGGTGCCGAAGAAGTCGACCTGCACCGAGTGGTCGATGACCAGGTCGGCGGGCACCAGCGGGTTGATGCGCGAGGGGTCGGCGCCCAGTTCGCGCATGGCGTCGCGCATGGCGGCCAGGTCGACGACGCAGGGCACGCCGGTGAAGTCCTGCATCACCACGCGGGCGGGGAGGAGGGGCACCTCACGCGCGGTGCCCGAGTTGGGCGTCCAGGCGGCAAGTGCCTTCACGTCGTCCTCACCCACGAACTCACCGCCGGCGTTGCGCAGCACGTTCTCGATGAGGATCTTCACCACGAACGGGGTGCGCGAGAGGTCGGCATCCAGCGCGCCGAGGCGCCAGATGGCGTAGTCCTTCCCACCCGCCGAGAGGGTCGAGCGTGCGTTGAACGGGTCCGGTGATGCGCTCACAGGGGCTCCTAATGCGAGATCTCTTGTCATGCCGCCGCGCGTCCGCGGGGCGACGGCGGAGGGTACACCGGGAAGGGCGCCGGATGGGCGCATGGAATCCCTTACGTGACGACATTCCCTTCAACGAGGTGATCCCCACATGAGCACCCCACGCATCGTCGCCACGGCGGCCGGCCTGGCCGCTGTCGCGCTGACCGCCGCCGGCTGCGGCTTCGGCGGTACCGAGACGGTGACAGTCACCGCTCCGACCACGCCGACCACCGCAACCGCGACGACGTCGACCGCCACCACGAGCACGGCGGCCACGACCACGGCCGCCACCACGACGGCGTCAACGACGACGGCGTCAACCACCACGACGACTGCCAAGCCCGCCGAGAATCCGGCGGTGAAGGTGAACAAGGAGATCCAGCAGGACCTCACGGACCTCGGCTTCTACTCGGGTCCGGTCAACGGGGTGTACGGCCCTCAGACCACCGCGGCGGTCAAGCGCTTCCAGGCGCGCGCCGGGCTGCCCGTCGATGGCATCGCAGGGCCGCAGACCACCGCTGCGCTCAACCTCGCGCTTGGCAACGACACCACCGGTGCGGTGGACCTGCTGCAGACCACGCTCAAGGGCCTCTGCTACTACGGCGGCAACGTCGACGGCATCTTCGGATCGGGCACCGAGTCGGCCCTCATCGCCTTCCAGAAGGCATCGAGCATCAAGGCGGACGGCCGCTACGGCCCGGCCACCGCGGCCGCCCTGGCCAAGGCCTGGCCGGCACGCCCGTCGTCGTGCTCGGGCACGGACCCGAGCGGTGGTGGCGGCAACTCCACCGGTGACACCCTCACCATCGGCAGCCCCAAGATCGCGCGCACGTTCGACCTGTCGTCGTGCGTGGTGGTGGGACGCGGCATCGAGGCCACGGGCTCGGCGTCGGGTGGCTACAAGGTGGGCTTCGACAGCCCGAACGGCGCCGGCGGCACGATGGCCATCACCGGCGGCGGGCTGAACCTGGACGGCACGGTGAACACCATCACCATCTCGGTGAACGGGCAGTTCCGCGCCGCCGGCACGTTCCCGGGCGGCAGCTCCTGGACGGCCGTCGGTACCTGCAGCGACTAGGCCGGGGTGGTGAGCCGGCGGTAGCGGATGCGGTGGGGCGTGTTGGCGTCCTCACCCATCCGCTTCCGCCGGTTCTCCTCGTACTCGGAGTACGAGCCCTCGAACCAGACCACGTTGGAGTCGCCCTCGAAGGCGAGGATGTGCGTGGCCTCGCGGTCGAGGAACCAGCGATCGTGGGTGATGATGACCGCGCAGCCCGAGAAGGTCTCGAGCGCGGTCTCGAGCGCCCGCAGGGTGTCGACGTCGAGGTCATTGGTGGGCTCGTCGAGCAGCAGCAGGTTGCCGCCGTTGCTCAGCATCTTCGCCATGTGAACGCGGTTGCGCTCGCCACCCGACAGCTGCCCGATGGGCTTCTGCTGATCGGGGCCACGGAAGTTGAAGGCGGCCGTGTAGGCACGGGCCTGCACCTCGTTGCCGCCGCCCAGATCGATGATGTCGCGCCCGTCGCTGATCTCGTCGTAGACGGTCTTCTTCGGGTCGAGGTCGTCGCGGCTCTGGTCCACGTAGGCCATGCGCACGGTCTCGCCGATGTCCAGGCTGCCGCCGTCGGGCTGCTCCTGCCCGGTGATCATGCGGAAGAGCGTGGTCTTGCCGGCGCCGTTCGGGCCGATGATTCCCACGATGCCGCCCGGCGGCAGTGAGAACGAGACGTCGTCGAACAGCAGCTTGTCGCCGAAGGCCTTCGAGAGCCCCTTGGCCTCGACCACCTTGTCGCCCAGCCGCGGCGCGAGCGGAATGCGGATATCCGCGGCGCCCCCGCGCTTCTGGATGTCGGCCTCCTCGGCCACCAGCTGCTCGTAGTTGGCAACGCGGGCCTTGCTCTTCGCCTGACGGCCCTTGGGGTTGGTGCGCACCCACTCCAGCTCGCGCGCCATGGCCTTCTGCCGCTTGCTGGCCTGCTTCTCCTCCTGCGCGAGCCGCTTCTCCTTCTGCTCGAGCCACGCGGAGTAGTTGCCCTCGTACGGGATGCCCCGCCCGCGGTCAAGTTCGAGAATCCACCCGGCAACGTTGTCGAGGAAGTACCGGTCGTGGGTCACGGCCACCACGGTGCCCGCGTACTCGTCGAGGAACCTCTCGAGCCAGGCCACGGACTCTGCGTCGAGGTGGTTGGTGGGCTCGTCCAGCAGCAGCATGTCCGGCGCCGACAGCAGGAGACGGCACAGGGCCACGCGGCGGCGCTCGCCACCTGAGAGCTTCGACACCTCGGCGTCGCCCGGCGGCACCCTGAGGGCGTCCATGGCCACCTCGACCTCGCGGTCGAGATCCCACGAGTTCGTGCGCTCGATGGCGTCCTGCACGCGCTGGTACTCCTCGAGCAGCGCCTCCATCTCGTCGGGCTCCATCGGCTCGCCGAGCTTCCCGCTCATCTCGTTGAAGCGGTTGAGCAGGTCGCGCCGGTCCTGCACGCCCTCCTCCACGTTGGCCCGCACGTCCTTGGTCTCGTCGAGCTGGGGCTCCTGGGGGAGGTAGCCCACCTTCACGCCCTTCCCGGGCGCGGCGTCGCCGTTGCTGGGGGTGATCTCCCCGGCCATGATCTTCAGCAGGGTGCTCTTGCCCGCGCCGTTCAGTCCCAGCACGCCGATCTTCGCGCCGGGCAGGAACGCCAGCGTGATGTCGTCGAGCACCACCCGGTCCGGCGGGTACGACATCCGGACCTTGACCATCGTGTACACAAATTCGTTCTCAGCCATGGGGCGGATCCTAGAGGCGCGGCGGGTCGTTCCGGTGGGCGGGCACGTCGCGAATCGGTAAGGCCATTTGCGGGGGCCGCAAATGGCGATCCCCGGCTCCGGTTGCCCGCCCACCGGAACGACCCGCCGCTTCGCACTATCTTTGATTCATGGACGTTTCCGAGAGCAGCTTCCAGACCGATGTCATCGAGCGGTCGCATGAGGTTCCCGTGGTGGTGGACTTCTGGGCCGAGTGGTGCGGGCCGTGCCGGCAGCTCGGCCCGCTCATCGAGGACGCCGTGGCGCGCCGTGCGGGCGACGTGGTGCTTGCCAAGGTGGACATCGATGCCAACCCCGGGCTGGCGCAGATGTTCCAGGTGCTGAGCATCCCGGCGGTCAAGGCCTTCCGCAACGGGGAGATCGTCGAGGAGTTCGTGGGGCTCGTGGGCCCCGACCAGATGGAGACCTTCCTCAACGCGCTGGTGCCCAGCAAGGTCGACCTGCTGGTGGAGCAGGGCGACGAGGACAGCCTGCGCGAGGCCATCTTCCGCGACGCCGGTCGCACCGATGCGCGCATCGCGCTGGCACATGCGCTGATCGAGCGGGGCGAGTTGCCCGAGGCCACCGAGGTGCTCGCGCCCGCCCAGCACGACCCCGTGGCCGCCGGCCTGCTGGCGCGGGTGCGGCTGGCCGGCAGCGACGTGCCCGACGTCCAGGCGGGCCTCGCAGCGCTGGACCGCGAGGACTGGCAGCAGGCCTTCGCCAGCCTGGTGGACGCCACGACGGTTGCCACGGACCGCACGCTCAAGGATGATCTGCGCAAGATGTTGATCGGTCAATTCCGCGAACTCGGCGACAGCCACCCGCTGGTGCCCGAGTACCGCAAGAAGCTCGCGAGGGCATTTCACTGATGGAGATCCGCGCGTACTCGAAGGCCGAGCCCTTCACCACCACCGACGGCAGCACCATCCGCTCGCTGCTCGACCTCTCGGTGGCGCCTGTTGCCAACCACAGCCTGGCCGAGGCCTCGCTGCCGCCCGGGGGGCAGACCGACCGCCACCACCACAAGGTGTCGGAGGAGATGTACTACCTGGTGGAGGGCGAGGCGCTCATGGAGATCGACGGCGAGGAGCGCGCGGTCACCGTGGGCGACGCCATCCTCATCCCCGTGGGCTCGTGGCACCAGATCACCAACACCGGGTCCGGCGACATGCGCATGATCGTCACGTGCGCCCCGCCGTGGACGGCCGAGGACACCTACTTCGCCTGATACGTGAGTCGCGCGCCTAGGGCGCTGTGACCTCCGGATGCCCGCTGGTGATGGGCGAATCCACCCCTGTGGACGAGGTGCCTGTCACCGGGGTGACGGCCCACGACCTCAGCGCCGGGCGCACCACCAGGAACCACGTGAGGATCGCCGAGATCGCCACCAGCACCAGGGCGTAGATGGCGGCCTCCTCATACGCGGCCAATTCGGCCGCCTGCCATACCTTCGTGGCGAGCGTCGAGAACCCGGGTGGCGCGAGCAGCAGGGTGGCCGGCAGCTCCTTTGCGGTGGACAGCAGCACCAGACCGGCTCCGGCGGCCAGGCCCGGCAGCATCAGCGGCAGCTCCACGCCGGCGAAGCGCCTCAGCCGGCCCTTGCCCATGATGCGCGCGGCGTCGTCGAGGCGCGCCGGCACCCCGGCCACGGCCGATTGCGCCGCACCCAGTGCCAGCGCACCGTGGTGCACCACGTAGGCCAGAACCAGCAGGGGGAGGGTCTGGTACAGCGCGCCCAGCGGGCCCGGGGCGGACAGCGTGAAGAACACGAACGCAAGGGCCGTGATCAGCCCGGGCAGGGCGAAGCCGCCCACCACGGTGCCGGCCAGCACCTCGCCGAGGCGACCGGGGCGCCGCACGCTGCGGAAGGCGATGGGCAGGATGATGAGCAGGGCCACCACCGCCGTGAGCACGCTCACCCCGGCGGTGCTGAGCAGGGGCTCGATGATCATGCCCGGGTCGGCCACCACCGAGGTGGCATCGGACGACCCGTTGGCCAGTCCGCGGATGGCCCAGAAGATCAGCACGGCGATGGGGGCCACCAGCGAGAAGCCGATGAGCAGCACCAGGAACAGGTAGGCGGGGATGCGCCCGCTGCGCAGCGGCACCATGAGCGGCGTGCCCATGCGTGCCTGGTCACGCAGGCCCACACGCGACGAGCGGCGCTCCATGGCCACCACCGCCACGGCCAGCAGCCCCAGCACCAGGCTGAGCGCGATCGAGGTGATGGGGTCGAGCAGGCGGTCGGCGTAGATCGCCCGCGTCAGGGTGTCGTAGCGCAGCAGCTGCACGGCGCCGAAGTCGCTGATCACATAGAGGAACACCAGCAGCGCGCCCGCCGCTATTGCCGCCCGGGCCTGGGGTACGACCACCGTGAGGAACACCTCGATGGGCCTGCGTCCCAGCATGCGCGCCGACTCCTCGAGCGACGGCGGCAGGCCACGCAGGCGCGCCATCACCGGCAGGAACACGTAGGGGTAGGTGAGCAGCGTCAGCACGATGAAGGCGCCCCGGAACCCGCTGACCTCTGGGAGCCAGCCGATGCCCAGGAGGTCCTCCACCAGCCCGCCCGGCGCGAACGCGGCGATGAGAGCCACCGCGCCCACGAACGACGGGATCACCAGGGGCAGGCACAGCAGCAGCGCCCAGATGCGCCGGCCGCGAAGTTGCGTGCGCGCCACCAGCCAGGCGGCGCTGGTGCCCAGTACTGCAGCGGCCAGCGCAACCGAGATGCCCAGCGCCAGGCTGCGCAGGAGCGGGCCGACCAGGCGGTCGTCGGACAGCGCGCTCCACAGGCCCCCGAGGTCCTGCCCGTTGCGCACCAGCAGGTACGCGAAGGGCAGGGCGAACGGCACGGTGAGGGCCACCGCCAGCGCGGTGGCCCCAGCGCGCGCCAGTTCACGCGGTCACTGCGCGAGACCGCTCTCCCTGATCTGCTCGGCGATGGCCTTCAGGTCGGTGACGCCGGTGAGGTCGTACGCCGGATAGTCGCCCTCCGACAGCGAGGGGGCGCCCTTGGGAGCGGCCACCCCGGTGGCGGTGGGGTACTCGCCCTCGCCGGCGATCATCAGCTGCTGCCCGGCATCCGACACCAGGAAGCCCACGAGCGCGTCGGCCTTCGCCTTGTCGGGTGATGCGGCCGGCACGGATGCCGTGGCCACCAGGAAGAGGCTGCCCGCGTCGGTGCCCGGGAAGCGGTATGCCGCCACCGGTGCCTTCGGGTCGTCCTCCTTGATCTCCAGCACGTAGTAGTGGTTCACCAGGCCCATGGGGACCTCCCCGCGGGCCACGGCCTCGGCGATGGCGCTGTTCTTGGCGTACGACTTGGCGCCGTTCTCCGCCATGCCCGCGAGCCATGCGTTGGTGGCGTCCTTGCCCTCGATCTGGTTGAGCGCGGCCACGAAGTCCTGGAACGACGCGTTCGACGGCGCCACCGCCACCTTGCCCTTGTACTTCGGGTCGGTGAGGTCGAGCACCGACTTCGGCAGGTCGGCGGGCTTCACCAGGTCGGTGTTGTAGATGAGCACCCTCTGGCGCCCGGCGATGCCGACCCAGTCACCGTCGGCCGCGCGCAGGTTCGCCGGCACGCGGTCGAGCACCGCCTGCGGAAGCTGCGAGAGCAGCTGCTTCTGGTCGAGGTACGACTGCGAGATCGGGCTCTGCGAGATGAAGACGTCGGCGGGGGTCTTGTCGCCCTCCTCGCCCACCAGCAGTGCCAGGTCGGCGGAATCGCCGTAGCGCACGTCGAGCGTGGTGCCCGTCTTCTTCTCGAACGCGTCGAAGACCGGCTCCATGTACTCCTCCTCGCGGCCCGAGTACACGGTGAGCGCCCCGGCATCGCCACCCGCCGAGGTCGACGCGGCGGGCTCGGATGAGCTACCGCATGCGGACAGCACCAGCACGGATGCGAGGGCGGCGATGGCGGCGCCGGCGAGGGCGCGCGGGCGGATGGTCAACGGGTACTCCCTGTCGAGTCGCAGCGGATAACGGCGGCGACTCTATAGGTCATGGGAGTTGGATAAAACCCTAGGGCGTGAACGCAACGCTGGGCTCGCCCACGTACTCCAGCCCGATTCGATCGCCCGTGTCGAAGGGCGGGCGCCCCATCACGCGGCACCGCACCGGGCATCCCTGGCTGCTGGTGACGATGACGGCGTCGTGGCCGTAGTACTCGATGCGCTCCACGATGGCGTCGTCGCCCTTGCACGCCGCCACGCACTCGGGGCGGATGACGACCTCCACGCGACCATGCGCGGGGCGCGCCAGGGGCACCCTGCCCACCGGCGTCAGCGC
>CAMCDF010000067.1 GCA_945873475.1 Bifidobacterium breve
GTGGCGTAGAAGGCCCGGTTCGGGCCCACCTGCGCCGCGCACTGGCCGACGGCCTCGGCGTTCTCCACCGCGTTCGGGTTATCGAGCGCCCGGCACCGCAGCGCGCCCTTGCCCGTGCCCCGCTGGTCGATCATCACCAGGTCGTAGGCGGGAATCGCCTGCGCGATCGGGTCGTCGGGGGGCATGGGCGTGCCGGCCTGGCCCGGACCGCCGGCCAGCAGCACCATCACGCCGCGTCGCGTGCCCTTCGCGCGGATGCGCTCTACGTGCAGCGACAGCGTGCCCCGCCCCGGGTTTGCGCGGTCGATGGGCACCGAGAGGTCGGCACACTGCACGGGAGCCCGGTCGCGGCAGGTGGAGAACGCAAGCGGCGCCGCCCCGGCTGCGCCCGTCATGGGGACAAGTGCCGCGGCAGCTGCGATGAGGGCGGTCGCGAGGCGGGTACGTGCCATTCAGCGAGTGTGGCAGACACGGCACTCATGTCCGTCCGGCCGGGGTGCCGCGTAGCCTTAGCCGCGATGGCACGAACCGATCCCGCACCTCCCGCCGAGGCCCTCCGCGCTGCCGACGTCCGCGTGGCGGCTGTCGTGGCCGGCTTTCACCGGGGCATCGCCGAGGCCCTGCTGCAGGGCGCGATCGAGCGCCTGGCCGAGAGCGGCCTGGGCGCCGACCACGTGGACGTGCACTGGATTCCGGGGGCCTACGAGGCTCCTGCCGCCGCCGCGGCGCTGGCCGCCACCGGTCGCTACTCGGCCATCATGGCCCTCGGCGCGGTGATCCGCGGCGAGACCGCGCACTTCGACTACGTGTGCGACGCCGCCGCGCACGGCCTGATGCGCGTGGGCCTCGACACCGGGGTGCCGTGCGCCTTCGGCATCCTCACGTGCGACACCATGGCGCAGGCCGAGGCCCGCGCGGGCGGCGACAAGGGGAACAAGGGCGACGAGGCCGCGGATGCGGCCGTGTCGATGATCAACCTGCTGGCAGCCGCCCGGGACATGGGTCCCGGAGGGGCGAGCAGGTCCTAGGCGCCGGAGACGGCCTTCTGCACCTTGCCGGCCTTGAGGCAGCGGGTGCAGACGTATGCGCGCGTCGGCGTGCCGCCGACGATGATGCGCACCTTCTGGAGGTTGGGGTCGAAGCGACGCGACGTCGCACGCATGGAGTGGCTGCGGTTGTTCCCGAACGAGGGACCCTTGCCGCAGGAGCTGCATACCTTCGCCATGTCGACCAATTACCTCAGGTAGGAGAAACGGGGTGGCGCTGGGCGCCACGACCCGGGCACGATGCCACAAGCGGGCGCGGGTTGCCAGCGTGAGCGTGCCGGAAGATGCATTCGGCACCGCGCGCGCATCGTCTGCGCGGCGCGCCCACCCGCATCGGCCGGGCCCCGCGTGGTGGTCGGCCGATCTCTCGCAGCTGCCCGGCGTGGGGCCCGCCACCGCGCGCAGGGCGGCGGGAATCGGCATCGGAGACATCGGCGCCCTGGCCGAGCACCTGCCCACCCGGTACCTGGCGTACGACAGCGCCCGGCCCGTGTCGGGGCTGGCAGATGGGGAGGAGGCCACCATCCGCGTGGTGCTCGATTCCATCGCGGTGGTGCCCACCCGGCGCCGCGGCCTGAAGATCGTTCGCGCGCGCGTGCATGACGACAGCGGTGCGATCACCGCGGTCTGGTTCAACCAGGCGTACCTGGCGGGAGTCCTGCAGCCGGGCGATGAGCTGATGATCAGGGGGCAGATGAAGGCACGGCCCCAGCGGCAGGTGACGGTGAAGGCGCACGAGGTGCTGGGCGCGGGCTCCTCTGCCGGGGTTCACACCGAGGGTCTCGTGCCCGTGTATCCCGCCACCGAGGCACTGCCGGCGCGCAAGTTGCGCGAGATGGTGGACGCCGCGCGGCCCTACGTGCGCGCGGCCCCCGAGATCCTGCCCACGTGGGTGCGTGCGCGGGTGTCGCTGCCCAGCCGCGCCGACGCGCTGATGGCCATGCACTTCCCCCGCTCCGCCCGCGAGCCGCGCTCGGCGCGCCGCCGCCTGGCCTTCGAGGAACTGCTCGTCCTTCAGCTCGGCCTCATCGCGGTGCGCCGCCACGAGGAGTTCGCGCGCCGGGCCATGGCGCTGCCGGGCACGGGCGAGGTGACCGACCGCGTTCGTGAGTCGCTGCCCTTCACGCTCACGGCCGAGCAGCAGCGGGTGTCCAGGCAGATCGCCCGCGACCTCGCGCGCGAACGCCCCATGCGCCGACTGCTGCAGGGCGAGGTGGGCGCGGGCAAGACCGTGGTTGCGGCCCTGGCCTGCGCGCAGGCCGTGGAGGCCGGGGCACAGGCGGCCATCCTGGTGCCCACCGAGACCCTGGCCGAGCAGCACCTGCGCACCCTTGACGCCCTGCTGGCGCCGGCGGGCATCGCGCCAGTGCTGATCACCGGCAACGTGCCGCGGGCCGAGCGCGAGCGACGCGAGATGGCGGTGGCCACCGGCACGGCCCAGGTGGTGGTGGGCACGCAGGCGCTGCTGGTGGGCGGGGTGCGCTTCCACCGGCTCGGCCTGGTCATCGTGGACGAGCAGCACCGGTTCGGGGTGGAACAGCGCCAGGCGCTGGCCGACCAGGCGGGAGACGGCGCGGACGCCGCCCACCTGCTCTACATGACCGCCACGCCGATCCCGCGCACCCTGGCGCTGACCGCCTATGGCGACCTGCGCGTGTCGGCCATACGCGGTCGGCCCCCCGGGCGGCAGGACATCGCAACCCGCTGGGTGCGCGAGGAACAGCGTGACGAGGCCTATGAACAGGTGCGGGCAGAGCTTCGCCGGGGCCGTCAGGCCTATGTGATCTGCCCGATGGTCGCCGAGAACGAGGCCGGCACCGCGGCGCGATCGGCGGTGGAGGAGGCCCGCAGGCTCGCCGAGGGTCCGTTCAGCGCGTTCCGGGTGGGCCTGGCCCACGGGGCGCAGAGGCCCGAGGATCGCCGCGCGGCGATGGCGGCCTTCGCCGCGGGGGATACCGACCTTCTGGTGGCCACCACGGTGGTGGAGGTGGGAATCGACGTGCCGAACGCCACCGTCATGGTCATCGAGGACGCCGATCGCTTCGGCCTGGCCCAGCTGCACCAGCTGCGGGGTCGCGTGGGGCGTGGCGAGCATCCGGGGTCGTGCCTGGTGTTCGCAGAGCCGGGGGCCGAGGACGGCACGCGGCGGCTCGAGGCCCTCGTGCAGACCAACGACGGCTTCCGCCTGGCCGACATCGACCTCGACATCCGCGGCGAGGGCAGCATCATGGGCCTCAGGCAGTCGGGGCCCACCGACCTGCGCTTCGCCCGGCTGTCGCGCGACCGCCGCTCGCTCGCGCAGGCGCGGCGCATCGCGAAGGTGGCGCTCGATCGCGACCCGCGCCTCGAGCATCCCGAGCACGCGCTGCTGGCCGACGCCGTGCGCGACGCCTTCCCCGACATGCCCCGGCTGCTCGACGCATGAGGGTGGTGGCCGGCGAATTCGGGGGCAGGCGGTTGGTCGCCCCGCCGGGGCTGGGCACCCGCCCCACGTCGGACCGCGTGAAGGAGGCCCTGTTCTCGATCATCGGGCCGCTCGACGGTGAGCGCGTCCTGGATGTCTTCGCCGGCTCGGGGGGCCTGGCCATCGAGGCCCTGTCGCGCGGCGCGGCGACTGCCACGTGCGTCGATGACGACCGGGGGGCGGTGGAGGCCATCCGGGCGAACGCCCGCGTGCTGGGCATCAGCGACCGCCTCACGGTGGTGCGCCGGGGCTGGCGCGGCGCCCTTGCCGCCGCGGCGGAGGCCGGGGATGTGTTCGACCTGGTGCTGGCCGACCCGCCCTACGACCTGCTGCCGGTGATCATCGACGAGATGGGGGAGGCCATCGCGCGGGTCATCGCCCCGGGCGCCGTGGTGGTCATCGAACACGCCCGGGGTGCGATCATGGGGCCCGGCGGGGTTCCGGGCATCGACGGCGAACGTGACACCACGCGCAGGTATGGGGATTCGGAGATCACAGTGATCTGGACGCCGGGAGAAGGAACATGAGCACCGAAGGGCGAATCGCCCTGTGTCCGGGTACTTACGACCCGGTCACGTACGGACATCTCGACATCGTGGAGCGGGCATCGCGCCTCTTCACGACGGTCGTGGTGGCCGTCGCCGAAGGATCGAACAAGAAGCAACCACTCTTCAACGCGGACGAGCGAAGGACCCTGGTGCGCACGAGCGTCGAACATCTCGGGAATGTGGAGGTCACCGGCTTCAACGGCCTGGTGACCGCGCACGCCCGCGAGGTCGGGGCAGTGGCCATCGTCAAGGGCGTCCGCACCGCTGCGGACTTCGACTACGAGGCCCAGATGGCGCAGTTCAACGGCCGTCTCGCCGACGAGGTCGAAACAGTCTTCCTGCCCGCCTCGCCCGAATGGGCATTCCTCAGCTCCTCCGGCGTCCGTGAGGCCGCCGCATGGGGGGCCGACGTACGCGGGTGGGTGCCCGCACACGTCGCCGAGGCCCTCCTTGACCGAATCGGCCCCACCGCCTGACAAAGGACGACCCCATGGATGTTCTCGCCCTCATCGACAAGCTGGATGACCTCGTGCACAACGCGCGGGCCGTGCCCCTGACTGATCAGGTGCGCATCGACCGCGAGGCCGTGTACGAGTTGCTCGATCAGATGCGCTCGACGATCCCCGAGGAGATCAAGCAGGCGCGCTGGATCGTGAAGGAGCGCCAGGAGATGCTGGCCGAGGCCAAGCGCGAGGCAGATCGCATCGTTGACGAGGCCAAGGAGAAGGCCGAGCGGCAGGCGTCGCAGCAGGAGGTCGTGAAGCTTGCCGAGAAGCAGGCGACCGAGCTGCTCGACGACGCCCGCATGCGCGAGCGCGAGGTGCGCCTGGGTGCCGAGGACTACGCCGACGAGGTGCTCGGCACGCTCGAGGTGAACCTCGAGAAGTTCACGGCGGCCGTGCGCCGCGGGCGCGAGCGCCTGCAGGGCAAGTCAGAGGACCGCGCCGGCGATGGCCCCTTCATCGCCGACGAGGCCTCCTCCGACTACTAGGCAGATGGCGGACCGGCGTCGGGGTGAGCCGGAGGGGGTCATCGACCTCCGGCGGCTCGACCTCGCGCCCGGTGCGGGCGCGCAGGTCGACGTGCCCGTGCTCCTGCCCGACATGATCCTCGGGGCCCAGGCGTACGCGCCCGAGCCGCCCGAGGCGCTGGCCCGGGTCGACGTGGGGTCGTCGGGGTCCGGCGTGGGGCTGCGATTGCGATTTGCGACCTCGCTGCGCGGGCCATGCCAGCGCTGCCTCGAGGCGTCGGAGGTCGACATCGCGGTGGACGCCCGCGAGTTCCAGGCATCGGGGCGCGTGGACGCCGACGAGATCGACGACGACCTCGACTGCGAGTACCTGTCGGGCCCCATGCGCATGGAGCTCGACGTGGGGGCGTGGGCCCGTGACGCCATGGCCGAGGCCATGCCCATGTCCATCCTCTGCCGCGAGGACTGCGCCGGGCTGTGTGCCCGCTGCGGCACCGATCTGAACGCCGGCGCCTGCGACTGCGCCGACGACGAGGTGGACCCCCGTTGGGCCGCGCTCGGCGAGCTGCGTGAGCGGCTCGGCGGCGGTGACGACGAGGCCACGTAAGAAAAGCCGGCCGAACGGGTTGCCCACGCCGCGCGTGAGGCGCTAGTGTCCCGCGTCGTTCCGGACCCGGTCCCTACCAGGAGCCACGTTGGCAGTTCCCAAGCGCAAGACCTCTCGTGCCCGTCGTGACAAGCGGCGGTCCACCCATTCGATCCAGGCGACCCGCCTCGGTCGTTGCCCGCGCTGCACGGCTCCCGTGATGCCGCACCACGTGTGCATGGTGTGCGGTCATTACAAGGGCCGGGCGGTCGTCGACACCGGCGCCTGAGCCCGATGCCCGACGTCGTCGTCGCCGTCGATGCGATGGGCGGCGACAAGGCACCGCTGGTGCCCGTTGCAGGAGCCGTCGAGGCCGCGCGTCAGGGCGTGGGCATCCTTCTCGTCGGCGACCAGCCCGCGCTTGAGAAGGCGCTCGAGCAGCACGGTGAGATCCCGGCGGGCATCGAGATCATCCATGCCGCCGACCGCATCCACTCCGCCGAGGATGCCGTCAAGGCCGTGCGCAGCAAGCCCGACGCCTCGATGGTCGTGGCGTGCCGCCAGGTTCACGAGGGCCGGGCGGGGGCGGTGGTGTCCGCCGGTCACACAGGCGCGATGCTCGCGGCGTCCACGCTCATCCTCAGGCGCCTGCCCGGGGTGATCCGCCCGGGGCTGGCCGTGCCCATGCCCTCCATCGCAGGCCCCATCGTGATGATCGATGGCGGGGCGAACGCCGAGTGCAGGCCCGAGTACCTCGCGCAGTTCGCGGTGATGGGCCGCGTGCTGGGGCGCGACATCCTGGGCATCGACGACCCGACCGTGGGAATCCTCACCATCGGTGAGGAGGCCGGCAAGGGCACAGAGCTGGTGCAGGAGGCCTATGCCCTCCTGGATGGCACCCCTGGGTTCATCGGCAACATCGAGGGCCGCGACATCCCCAAGGGGACGGCGCGAATCATCGTGACCGACGGCTTCACGGGCAACGTTGCGCTCAAGCTGTACGAGGGCACCGCCGCGATGATCTTCCACGAGATCAAGCGGGGGCTCACGTCGAGCGTCCGCGGCAAGGTGGCCGGCGCGCTGGGCATGTCGGTGTTCAAGGACCTGCGCAAGAACATCGATCCCGAGGAGTACGGCAGCGCCTACCTCCTGGGAGTACGCGGAATCTCGATGATCGGCCATGGCAACACCGGCACCCGGGGCATGGCCAACGGCATCCTGCGCGCAGCCCAGGGCGTGCGCGAGGACGTCACCGGCCACATCCAGGCCGGGCTCACCGCCGCCCCCTAGCGGGGGCCCCTTGCTGCCCCGGGGTCGTCCGGTGGCGCTGGTACGTTGGCGCTCGTCAATGGACGACGTCCTCACGCCCCGAAGGAGCAATGGTGGATCGAGCGCAGGCCCTCTCCGAGCTTCAGTCAATCCTCGTCGAGCAGCTGGGCGTTGACGCCTCTGAGGTCGTCGAGACCGCGTCCTTCTCGGAGGACCTGAACGCGGACTCCCTCGACCTGGTCGAGATGATCATGGAGATGGAGGACAAGTTCGGCGTCAAGATCCCCGACGAGGACGCCGAGAAGATCGTCACCGTCGGTGACGCCGTCGACTACATCACCGCGCGCTCCGGTTCCTGAGGGATCCGAACAGCACCCACGTGACCTCGCCGGGTTGCTCGACCTCCTCGATCCCGACCTGCGCCGTGAGGCCCTCACCCACAGGGAGTGGGCGGCCAGCAGGGCGGCGTCGTACGAGCGACTCGAGTTCCTCGGCGACTCCGTGCTCGGCGTCATCGTGACCGAGGAACTCTTCACCCGTCACCCCGACGCCACCGAGGGAGATCTCACGCGCATGCGGCAACGCGTCGTGTCGCGTGAGGCCTGCGCGGTGGTGTCTGACGCCTGCGGCCTGCCGCAGGCGATGGCGGATGCCGCGCCGGGCGCACGCGCCGGCGAGGCCCTGGCGATGGCATCGAGCCGCAACGTCAAGGCGGCTCTCGCCGAGTCGGTCATCGGCGCGGGCTGGCTTGGCCCGGGTCCCAGGGCCACCGCGTCCGCGGTGCTGGGGTCGTTCGGCCAGGCCATCGATGCGGCGCCGTCACGCGCGCTCGACGCGAAGACCGACCTGCAGGAACTGCTGCAGGGCAAGGGCAGGCCCGGGGTGCGGTACGAGATCACGGGCCAGGACGGACCGCCCCAGGACCGCACGTTCCATGCCGTGGTGGCCCAGGGTGATCGCGAACTGGGACGCGGGTCGGGCCGGTCGAAGCAGGCCGCTGAGCAGGCCGCCGCCGCGGCAGCCCTCGACGCCATGCGAAAGGGCTCGTGACTTCATGCTGAAGCGCCTCAGGGTAAAGGGCTTCAAGTCGTTCGCCGACCCCATCGACCTCGAGTTCGGCCCCGGCCTCAACGTGATCGTCGGCCCCAATGGGTCCGGCAAGAGCAATATCTCGGAGGCCATCGCCTGGGCCCTCGGCGAGCAGCGCGCGGGGCGCCTGCGTGCGCCCGCCATGCAGGACATCCTGTTCTCGGGCGGCGACGGCCGCCAGCCGGTGGGCATGGCCGAGGTGGCCATCACCCTCGAGGGGGGAATGGGCGAGGGACCCGCCGAGATGGGGGTCTCGCGGCGGCTCACCCGCGCAGGCGACTCCGGCTACCGGCTGAACGGCGCCAACGTGCGCCTGGTCGACGTTCTCGACTCGCTCTCCACGCGCGGCCTCGGTCCCCAGTCGCTCTCGATCATCCGGCAGGGGCAGGTGGACGCCATCTGCCAGAGCAAGCCGTCGGCGCTCCGGGGAATCCTCGACGAGGCGGCCGGCACCGGGCTCCCCAAGCGCAGGCGCCACCGCGCCGAGCTGCGCCTGAAGCACGTCGACGATCACCTGGCGCGTGCGCGTGATCTGGCCGCCGAGCTCGCCTCGCGTGCCCGCTCGCTCGAGCGCCAGGCCAAGGCTGCCGAGCGCGCGGCCGAGGTGGAGCGTGAGCTGACCGAGGCGAGGGACGCCCTCGTGCGCGCCCGCGCCGTTTCCGCAGGCCGCGAGCTGGCCGACGCCCGCGCGGCCCGTGCGGCCCGTGCGGCAGACGCCCGTGAGGCCAAGGCCCTTCATGAGACCGCCGTCACCGCCGCCCGGGAGGCCTCCGAGCGACGCGCGGCCGTGGTGGCAGAGCGCGAATCGGCGATGCAGTCTGCCTCGCGCCTGCGCGGAGTCGCCGAGCGCCTGGCGGGACGTTCCGAGGTCGCCACGGGTCGCGTGGCTGCTGCAGCCGAAGAGGCCGACCGGCGCCGCGAGCGGCGTCGCGAGGCCCAGCAGGCCCTGGTGGCCGCCGAAGCCGCAGCCACCGACGCGGAACAGGCACTGGCCCGGGCGGATCAGGCGCTGACGGCGGCATCGGAGCGCCTCGAGCAGGCCGAGGCCGCCGATCAGTCGGCCATCGCCGCGCTCGACGCCGCCCGCGAGCACCGCCGTGTGGTGGAACGGGACACCCAGGAGCGCGCCGCCGTTGAGGCACGCATCGTGCGCGCCACCGAGGCCATCTCCGGCATCGATGGCGCCGGGGGGCCCGATCTCGAGCGCGCCGAGCGGCGGGCCGAGGTCTCACGCGCAAGGCGCGAGCGCGACGTCGAATCCCGTGCCGCGGCAGCCCGTGCGGCGCAGTCGGCGCGCTCGGCCCGCGAGGGCGCCGCCACACGTGCGGCGCGCCTGTCCGCCGAGGCGGCCGCACTTGCCCCCACCGACGACCGCCACCCGGACGCCGTGCTGCTGGGCGACGGCATCGAGGTACGCGACGGCATGGAGCGCGCCGTGGCCGC
>CAMCDF010000068.1 GCA_945873475.1 Bifidobacterium breve
CGGCTGTTCGACGACATCGCGCCCGTCTTCAAGGACGTGCCGGGTGGTTACACTCGGGTGACCAAGCTTGGCCCGCGCCAGGGCGACGCCGCACCGATGGTGCTGCTGGAGCTCTCGCGCCCCGTCCCCACCGCTTCGGCCTAGGAGTCTTCCCCATGATCCGGATTCGCACCCTCGTCGCCGCAGGCGCCGTGATCGCCCTTGGCGGCGTTGCCGTCGGCGCGTCGTCGGCCACCGCCACGATGGCCGCAAACCAGACGCAGATCAACGGCATCGTCGCCGCTGTCAACTACTGGACCACGCAGACGCAGGGCTACACCTACAGCGACTACACGGTCCAGAACATCGCGATCAGCTCCGTGAACACCGCGTTCGCGCGGGCGCAGATCCAGCCCACCTCCAGGTACCAGGGAATCATCCCGCAGCAGTGGACCGTGCTCACGGGTGCCGGCAGCAACTGGACCGTCGTGGACGGCGGGGCCAACTTCTGCGACAACGTCAACTCCATCCCGCCGGCGGTGGAGAACGACCTGTTCCCGGGCGGGGCCCAGTGCGCACCCACCTCGACCAAGGCCACCATCGCCTCGTCGAGCAACGGCCTCTACCGCCTGGTGGTGCAGGCCCAGCGCCGCAACAAGACCAGCAACCAGGCCAGCGTGTACGTGTCGCTGCAGCAGACCAATGGCGTGAAGGTGACCGAGCGCCTGGTCGGCGGCAGCAACAGCTGGAGCTGGGCCACGGTGACGAAGCCGGGCAGCGCGTACGCCACGCTGAACATGACGAACCAGTGGGGCTCGGTGCAGGTGCTGAAGTCGGCCACCGCGCTGTACTCGGTGTATGGCTTCCGTGCCAGCTCGTTCGGGCTGAGCCCCAAGGGCTCGAGCTAGCCCCACGCAATGACCGTGCTGCGCCTCGACGTCGAGTATGACGGCGCGGCGTTCGCCGGCTGGGCCGAGCAGCCCGGCCAGAGAACGATCGAGGGCGTCCTCCGGGACGCCCTCGAGGTCGTTCTGGGGCAAAGGCCCGAGGTGCGGGTGGCGGGGCGCACGGATTCCGGGGTGCATGCCACCGCCCAGGTGGTGAGCCTCGAGGTGCCCGCGGGCACCGCCGCGGCGGACCCCCAACGCCTGCAGCGATCGCTCAACGGCCTGCTGCCCGATGACGTTTCCGTGCGCGGTGCATGCGAGGCGCCCGAGGGGTTCGACGCCCGCGCCGATGCCCTGAGCCGGGCGTACGACTACCGCGTGCTCGTGGGACCGCCGTCGCCGGTGCGCCGGGAACGCACTCTGCGCCATGTGGGCACGCCGCTCGATCGCGCCGCGCTCGATGCCTGCGCCGCCGCCACCGTGGGGCAGCACGACTTCACGGCGTTCACGCCGACGGAGACCCGGCACGTGTTCTTCGAACGCACCGTGCTCGACTGCGCGTGGCGCGAGGGCGGGGAGAATGGCGATGAGTTGATCCTGCGCATCGAGGCCAACGCCTTCCTGCGCCACATGGTGCGCGTGCTCGTGGGCACCATGCTGGAGGTCGGCCGCGGCGTGCGGGATGTCGATGCGTACGTCGCCCTGCTCGATGGCGCCGCCCGTTCGCAGGCCGGGCCGACCGCGCCCCCGCACGCCCTGACGCTCGTGGCCGTGCGGTACCCGCAGTAGGGCCGGAGCCCTGCGGTGGCACCCGCACCCGCGGCTACCATGGCAGGTGCGGTGAGGATCCTCGTGACCAATGACGACGGCGTGCATGCGCCCGGCATCCTCGCCCTGAGGCAGGCGGTCGATCACCTCGGTGAGGTCTTCGTCATCGCCCCCGACACCAACCGCAGCGCCATCGCGCGCGGCATCACGATTCACGACCCCCTGGTGGTCGATGAGGTCTCGATGGCGGACGGCTTCACTGCCTTTGCCATCAGCGGAACGCCCGTGGACTGCGTGCGGCTCGGGGCGCTTGGCCTCATCGGCGATCCGCCCGACGTGGTGGTGAGCGGGGCCAACCTCGGGCTCAACCTGGGCGACGACGTGACGTACTCGGGCACCGTCGCCGCGGCCCTCGAGGGCGTCATGCTGGGAATCCCCGCAATCGCGGTGAGCCAGGACGCCCTCGGAGGCGGAAGCGGTCCGGGCCTCGACTACGACTTCTCGGCGGCCACCGCGTTCGCGGCCAAGCTGGTGCCGCTCGCGTGCGAGGCACGGTTTCCACGGCATGTGATCTTCAACGTCAACGGGCCCGGCGTGCCGCCGGGCGAGTTGGCCGGCGCGAAGGTGACCCGCCTGGGCCGTCGCGTGTACGACGACTCGCTGGTGCTGGAGGGCACGGAGGGGTCTGCCCGCCACTTCCGCATCTACGGCGAGCCGATGAGCCACGACATGCAGCCCGGCACCGACCTGTCGGCCATCGACGACAACTTCCTGTCGGTCACGCCCCTGCACTTCGACCTGACCGACCTCGAGGGCATGGACCACATGGCCCGCTGGCGGCTGGACGAGCTGCTGCAGTCGGTGGCCGGGGTGTCCTGAGCCGGTGCCGCGCTTCGGCACGGTGCTCTTCGACCTCGACGGCACGATCGTCGACACCGTGGAGCTCATCAGGCAGTCGCATCGCCACGCCGTGACCTCGGTGCTGGGAATCGACCTTCCCGACAGTGAGCTGCTGGCCAACGTCGGCCGGCCCCTGGTGGAGCAGATGCAGGCCTTCGACGCCGACCGCGCGCAGGAGCTGCTGGAGGCCCAGCGGGCATGGAACCATGCGCACACCGCCGAGCTCATCCGCCCGTACCCGGGCGTGGCCGCGATGCTGGGCGCGCTGCGGGACGCCGGGTGCCGCACCGGGGTGGTCACGTCGAAGTCGGGGCCCACCGTGCAGCTGGCGTTCGACGCTCTTCCCGAGGTGGCCGCGGGAATCGAGGTGCTGGTGGCCGTGGAGGACACCCCGGTGCACAAGCCAGGCCCCGACCCCGTGCTGCTGGCGCTGGACCGCCTGGGTGCCAGCGCTGCCGACGCCTGCTACGTGGGTGACGCGCCCTTCGACGTCGCCGCGGGGCGTGCTGCCGGCACCACGACGGTGGGCGTGACCTGGGGCTTCTTCCCGCGCGAGGCCATCGCCGACGCCGATGTGGTGCTGGACGACGTGCCCGCGCTCGAGGCCTACCTGATGGGCCCTGCCGGGTGAGCGCGCCCGACACCGCCGCGCGCGCGGCCGCCCTGCGCGAGCTGATCCGCGACGCGTCGCACCGTTACTACGTGCTGGATGACCCAACGGTTGACGACGCCGTGTACGACGACTGGGTTCGCGAGCTCGAGGCCATCGAGGCGGCGCACCCCGACCTGATCACGGGTGACTCGCCCACGCAGCGGGTGGGCGCGCAACCGTCCGAGCGCTTCGAGTCGCACGCGCACCTGCAGCCGATGCTCAGCCTGGCCAACGCGCGTGGTGACGACGAGCTGCGCGAGTGGAACCGCCGCATCGAATCGGTGCTCGAGCAGGACGCCGCCGCAGCGGGAGTTCGGTATGTGGTGGAGCCCAAGATCGACGGCCTGGCGGTATCGCTCACGTACGAGGACGGGGTGCTGGTGACCGGCGCCACGCGGGGCGATGGCGAGGTGGGGGAGGACGTCACCAGCAACATCCGCACGATCAAGGCGGTGCCCCTGGTGATGCGACCCGGCGCGACGCCACCGCCCTCCCGCGTGGAGGTGCGCGGCGAGGTGTACCTGCCCCTCGAGGCCTTTGCGCAGTTCAACGAGGCCCGCGCAGCGGAGGGGCAGCCCACCTTCGCGAACCCGCGCAACGCGGCGGCCGGCAGCCTGAGGCAGCTCGACCCGCGCCTCACGGCCGAACGGCCGCTGTCGGCGTGGTTCTACGCCGTGGGCGCCGCCGATGGGCTGGACATCGCCACCCAGCACGAGGTGCTGCAGTGGCTCAGGGCCGCGGGGTTCCCCGTGAACCCGCTCATCGAGGTGTACGACGACATCGAGGCGGTGGCCGCCGCCTGCGAGGGCTGGGAGAAGCGCCGCGGCGACATCGACTACGACATCGACGGCGCGGTGGTGAAGGTCGACTCGCTCGACCTGCAGCGCCGCCTCGGGGCCGTGGCGCGTGCCCCGCGGTGGGCCATCGCCTACAAGTTCGCGCCCACCACGGCCACCACGCTGCTCCGCAATATCCGCGTGAACGTGGGCCGCACGGGGGCCATCGTGCCGTGGGCCGAGCTCGACCCCGTGCACGTGGGCGGCGTCACCGTCGAGCGGGCCACCCTGCATAACCAGGACGACCTGGCGCGGAAGGACCTGCGCGTGGGCGATACGGTCATCGTGCAGCGTGCCGGTGACGTGATTCCGCAGGTGGTGTCGGCGCTCACGCAGCGGCGCACGGGCGAGGAGCGCCCGTTCGAGATGCCCACGGACTGCCCGGCCTGCGGCACGGCCCTGGTGCGCCCTGATGGCGAGGTGATCTGGCGCTGCCCCAACCGCTCGTGCCCGGCGCAGTTGGTGGAGAGCGTCATCCACTTCGCCTCACGCGGCTGCATGGACATCGAGGGCCTCGGCGACAAGACCGTGCAGAAGCTCTTCGACGTCGGGCTCATCGCCAACGTGGCGGACCTCTACGACCTCACGGCCGAGCAGATCATCCCGCTGGAGGGCTTCAAGGACCAGAGCGCAGCCAACCTGATCGCGGGAATCGACGCCAGCCGGCAGCGGCCGTGGCCGCGGGTCATCAACGCGCTGGGCATCCGCCACGTGGGCGAGGTGACCGCCGATGCCATCGCGCTGGTGGCTCCGCGCCTCGACGCCCTGCTCGCGGCATCGGCCGACGACCTCGCGCGGGCCGAGGGCGTGGGGCCGGTGGTGGCCGAGGCGGTCACCGGGTTCCTGTCATCCGACGACAACCGTGCGATGCTCGACCGCCTGCGCGCGGCCGGGCTCACCGTGGAGATGGACGTGCCCGACGGCCCGGTCGACGGCCCCCTCACCGGCTGCACCGTGGTGGTCACCGGCTCGCTCGACGGCTTCACCCGTGACGAGGCCAAGCGGGCGGTCATCGCGGCCGGCGGGAAGAGCACCGACTCGGTGTCGAAGAAGACCACCTTCGTGGTCGTGGGCGCGGACCCCGGGTCGAAGGTGCAGAAGGCCGAGAAGGCCGGGGTGCCGATCGTGGACGAAGCCGCGTTCGCGGCGATACTCGCGGGCGCCCGTGCGGTGCCCGCTGCCGAGCAGCCCTAGGAGGCGCCTGCGGCTGTGTCGGCCCGTCCGGTGGCCAGCAGCGTGACGGCCTTGTCCATGGTGCGCTGCGCCCCGCCGATGTCTGCCGTGTGCATGAGGAACGCGAATGCGTAGGGCGTGCCCGAGCGGCTGGTCACTGTGCCGGCGAGCGAGGCCACCCCGTTGATGTAGCCCGTCTTTGCATGCACGCGGTTCCGCACGGCCGGCCCCTTGAGCCGCCGCACCAGCGTGCCCTCGCCGCCCTGCGGAAGCGACCTCACGAGCACGTCGCCCCAGTCGGGGTTCGCCTGGGCCTCCTTCAGCACGCCCACCAGCGTGGTGGCCGACAGGCGGTTGCTGTGTGAGAGACCGGACCCGTCGATGAAGTCGTCAGATGCCGTGAGCACGCCCTCCCTGCGCAGCAGTTCCTCGGCCCGGCGGGTGCCGGCGGCCGTCGAGCCGTTGCCGGCTCCGTAGGCCCCGACGTCCTTGGTGAGGATCTCGGCGGTGAAGTTGTCGCTGTGGGCGTTCATGAAGTCGAGGATGCGGGCGAGGGGCTTCGATCGCACCTGGCCGATCACCTCGCCCCCGGGGGCGTCGCGCCCCGCGCGTACCGGGCCCGACACCTTCACCCCCGCCTGGCGAAGGGCCGCGACCAGGCGCTGGCCCGCCGCGATGGCCGGGCTCGATACGTTGGACCCGTTCGTGGCCCGGTTCTGGTTGGTGGCGATACCCGAGAGCGGGGGGCACTCCCAGCGGTAGCTGCTCTTCCACAGCGGGCCCATGCGCTGGCGGTCGAACAGGGTCTCGTCAACCACCACGCCACCCGTGATGCGGGTGGTGCCTGTCTCGCGCACATTGCGCGCGAGGTCCTCCAGCGGTGTGCCAAGGCCGTCGAGCCCGGATCGCGAATACGCCCGGGTGGCCAGCATGGGGTCGCCCGCCCCGATGAGGTACACGGGGCCGCTCACGATGCCGCCGGGCCCCACGGAGTCGGGTGCGGCCTCGAGGCGGGTGGTGAAGCGGAAGTCCGGCCCCACGGTCATCAGCGCGGCCGCGCTGGTGATGATCTTCATGGTCGATGCCGGTGCAAGCGCGGTCTGCGGCCTCCAGCTGGCGATGGTGACCGAACCGGCCGGGTCAAGCCGCTCCACCAGCACGCTGAGGGTCGGGTTCTTCTTGCCGAAGGCCTCGATCACCGACGACACCGGGTTATCCCCGGGTGGCACGGGCGCAGGGGCGGCGTGCGCCCCACCGGCCACTGCGCCGGCGGCGACGAGGGCGAGGAAGGCCCTCGCGGGCTTGCGGGATGCACGGGTCACGACCCGCCGCAGGCTAGCGGGGGCCCCGGCGGCCCTCCGGGCCGCCGGGGCCGGTGGCACATCAGGCGGCCAGCATCTCCTCGGCGTCCGTGTCGGCCGGGAAGCGGTGGCCGGTCGCAAGGAGGCTGGTGATCACCAGCGTCTTGTCCACCCGCCCACGATAGATCGGTATCGATTGCTCGAGGCAGTAGCGCATGAGCCTGTCCGGCCGCATCCCGACGGCCTCGGCCATCTCATCCGGGGTCAGGTGGTTCGGCATCTCGTGTCCTCCCTGTGTCTCGTCCCAGAACGACGACGACCCGCAGCCTTGGGCATGCGGGTCGCAGGTGGGCGCGCGCGGTGTGGCCGGAAGGTCACCGACCGGTTGCTCCGAGTGCGTCCATGTGGTGAGGCTACGCCCGTGCGCGGATGCGCGCAGGAAGTCCCCTCGCAAAGTGCGCCGAAATGCCGTGGTGATGGGCTAGGATGCCTCGGCTTCATCGCGGGGTGTGGCGCAGCTTGGTAGCGCGCTCCGTTCGGGACGGAGAGGTCCCCGGTTCAAATCCGGGCACCCCGATGAAGCGGCATCCGTGGTCAAGAGTGGAGGGACGATGGGACCCGAGTCAACTCCCGCGGAGATCCTCGCCGGAACGTGCACCATCGCGATGATCGGTGCGTCGCCCGACCCCGACAAGCCCTCGTACGGGGTGATGCAGTACCTGCTCGAGCAGGGCTACAAGGTCATTCCCGTGCGCCCCGGTGACGGCGACGTGCTGGGCGTGCCGGTGGTGAACTCCCTCGCCGAGATCGACGAGCCCATCCACATGGTGGATGTCTTCCGCAAGTCGGATGCGGCCCCGGATGTCGCCCGCGAGGCCGTGGCCGTGGGCGCCACGTCGCTGTGGCTGCAGCCCGGGTGCGTCAGCGACGAGGCGGGAGAGATCGCGCGGGCCGCGGGCCTGGCCTTCGCCCAGGATCTCTGCACGCGCCAGGTGCACAGGGACGAGGGCGTCGGGCCCATCGGCCCTTCGCTGCTGGCCTAGACCGTGACGACGCCCTCGACCTCGGGCAGCTCGCGGCGGAGCTCCGCCTCGATGCCCAGGGTGAGGGTGGCCGTGCTCATGGGGCAGCCGCCGCAGGCGCCCAGCATGTGCAGGTGGACGAACCCCTCGTCGTCGAAGTCCACGAGCTCCACGTCGCCGCCGTCCGCATGCAGTGCGGGTCGGATGCGCTCGAGCACGTCTTCGATGCGGGTAAGGGTCTCGACGTCCGCCATGGTTCCTCCGGTTCGCGAGGCGACGGGCGCAATGGTAGCGCGGCCGGCAGGCGGCGATGGCTGACACCGTGCGCGCCGCCGTGGTGCAGCTGCTCGCCGACGAGGACTCGGCCCGCAACGTCGCGCGTGCGGGCGAGCTGGTGGAGGCCGCCGCCGCCGCAGGGGCATCCCTGATCGTGCTGCCCGAGAAGTGGAACTGGTGGGGGCCGGCGTCGCGCACGCGCGACGGGGCCGAGGGCCTGGACGGCCCCGCCCTCACGGCTGCACGCACCTGGGCGAGGGACCTCGGGGTGGCGCTGGTGGCCGGGAGCATCCTCGAGGCCATCGGTGATGGCACCCGCGCCCACAACACCAGCCTGCTCATCGCGCCCGACGGCCGGGACATCGCGATCTACCGCAAGGTGCATCTCTTCGACGTGGTGGTGGGTGGCCACGAGTACCGCGAGTCGGACGCCGTGCAGCCGGGTGACGCCCTGGCCAGCGGTGAGGTGGCCGGGCTGCGGGTGGGGCTGAGCGTCTGTTACGACCTGCGCTTCCCCGAGCTCTACCGCAGCCTGGTGGCGGCGGGCGCCACGGCGTTCGCGGTGCCCGCCAACTTCACGAAGCCCACTGGGGCGGCCCATTGGGAGGTGCTGCTCCGCGCCCGGGCGATCGAGGACCAGTGCTTCGTGCTGGCGGCGGGCCAGTGGGGCGATCACGCCACCGGCGAGGGGGCGTGGGGGCACTCGATGATCGTCGACCCCTGGGGCACCGTGCTGGCGCAGGTCGAGGAGGGGGAGGGGTTCGCCGCTGCAGACCTTGATCTGGCCGCGCAGGCCGTGCTGCGGGCGTCGCTGCCCGCGCTCTCCCACCGCCGGCTTCCCTAGGCTCCCCGGCCGTGGAACGACCCCGACGTGGTGATGAACTCGACGTGACGGTGGCCGACCTGGCCTTCGGGGGCCGGGGCGTGTCGCGGGTGGACGGCTTCGTGGTGTTCACGCCCGACACCGCGCCGGGCGACAGGGCGCGCGTGCGAATCCGCAAGGCGCGCAGGCGCTTCGCCGAGGCCGACCTGGTGGAGGTGCTCGAACCGGGCCCCGGCCGCATGGTGCCGCCGTGCGCCTTCGTGCCCGCCTGCGGCGGGTGCCGCCTGCAGCACGTCGACTACGACGAGGTGCTTGAGGCCAAGCGGCAGCAGGTGGCCGAGCACCTCGCGCGCATCGGTGGCCTGGAGGGGGTCGACGTGCTCGACGCCGACCCCGCCCTCGAGCGCTTCGGCTACCGCAACAAGATGGAGTACTCGGCGGCACCCGGGCCCGACGGGGAACTGCGTCTGGGCTTCCACCGGCGCGGCCGGTGGGACGAGGTGGTGGACATCGACCCGTGCATGCTGGCGACCGAGGCGGGCAACGCCGCGCGCCAGGCCGTGCGGGCCTGGGCCGTCGACGAGGGAATCGAGCCGTACGACCAGCGCGAGCAGCGGGGGTTCCTGCGCCATGTGGTGGTGCGCGAGGGCGTGCTCACCGGCCAGCTGCTGGTGACCATCGTGACGGCACCGGGCCCGGACGA
>CAMCDF010000069.1 GCA_945873475.1 Bifidobacterium breve
ACGCCGATGGCCCAGAACGATGCGGCCGCGGCGAACATCAGCGCGAAGAGGATGATGAGCAGCGTCGACGCCAGACCGGGAAGCATGACGCCGCCGATGATGCCCGCGATGAAGACCACGGCGGTGGTGACGATGCTGCGGGCCTGGGCGGCGAGCATGGGTCCGAGCACCAGCGCAAGGCGGGGCGCCGGACTCGACTGCAGGCGATCGAAGAACCCGCCCTCGAGGTCGCGGGCCAGCGTCATGCCCGAGTTGATGCCCGCGAAGCCCGCACCCATCGTGGCCGCCATGGGGATGGTGAAGGCCAGGTACGACTCGCCCGCGAACTGCGGCAGCGCGCCGATTCCGTGGAACGCGCCGGCCGTGGCGATGAGGATGAACAGGGGCATCACCAGTGACGGGATGAACACCGACGGCACCCGGCGCACCAGCAGCAGGTTGCGCCCGGCAAGCCCCAGGCTGACCGTGAGGGTCCTCATGCCGCTTCCCTCAGCCTGCGCCTGAGGGCCAGCGCCGATGCCCCGATGGTGATGACGCCCAGCCCCAGGGCGATGCCGATGCCCGCGAGCGTGGTCCAGATGGTGGCGCCCCCGATGATCTCCAGGCGCATGGCCTCCACCAGGTAGCTGATGGGGTTGGCGCGGGCCACGGCGGCGTACCAGCCGGTCATGGTCTCGATGGGGAAGAAGGCCGACGAGAAGAACAGCAGCGCAAAGAAGAGGGGGAACATCCCCTGAACGGCCTCACCCGAACCGGTCCGGAGGGCCAGGAAGACCCCGAGGCCTCCGACGGCGGCAGCGAACAGCACGGCGATGACGACGACCACGATGATCCCGGTGACGCCGCCCTGTACGCGCGCCCCGCAGATCCATGCGATGGCGATGAACAGCACCGCCTGGAAGAGCCCCAAGGCCATCGATGCGCCAAGTCGACCCGTGAGGATCGCCACGCGGGAGGTGGGGGATGCCACCAGCCGGTCGAAGAACCCGCCCTCGATGTCGGTTGCGAACGCGGCCCCGGCGGAGGTGCCGGCGATCAGTACGCCCTGCACGATGGCGCCGCATACGGCGAAGTCGAGGAAGCCGCGAACCGGGGGGAAGCCCGGCACCACGCCCGGGGCACCGCCGAACGAGGCCGTGAAGATGGCCATCAGCACCAACGGGAAGAACAGGGCGGGGAACCACGCCTGGGGCAGGCGCACCGTGGTGACGATGGACCGCCATGCCAGCGCGGCGGTCTGGCGCACGGCCGGCGAGGCCGTGGTCACGCCGGGGCCGTCTCGGCGCCCTCGAGGTGCCGCCCGGTGCACTTGAGGAACACGTCGTCGAGGCTGGGCTCGGCCAGGTCGATGGCCTGGAACCGTACCCCGGCGTCGTCGAGGGCGCGAACGGCGTCGGCCATCGCCGATGAGCCGCCGGGCAGGCGCACGCCCGCCCCCCCGTCCACCGAACCCGGCACGATGGCCCCGAAGCGGCTGAGCACACCGGCGATGTCGTCGGGCGTGGAGCCCTCGCCGGCGGTCACCGTGAGGAGGGGCTCGCCGATGTCGGCCTTGAGGGCGGCGGGCGAACCATCGGCCACGATGCGGCCGTCGTCGATGATCGCCACCCGGTCGGCCAGCTGGTCGGCCTCCTCCAGGTACTGGGTGGTGAGGAAGATGGTGGTGCCGTGCTCGTCGTTCAGGCGGCGCACCTCCTCCCACAGGGTGACCCGGGAGGTCGGGTCGAGCCCCGTGGTGGGCTCGTCGAGGAACAGCACCACCGGCTCGTGCACCAGCGACAGCGCGAGGTCGAGCCTGCGGCGCATGCCGCCCGAGTAGGTGCCCACGCGCCTGTCGGCGGCGTCCTCCAGGCCCACGCGCCCCAGCAGGTCGTCGGCCCGGGCCCGGCACCCGGCGCGCGTGAGCCCGTGCAGAACGCCCTGCAGGCGCAGCAGCTCGCGACCGGTCATGTAGGGGTCGATGGCGGCGTCCTGCAGCGCCACGCCGATGCGCCTTCGCACGGCGTTCGGATCGCCCGCCACGTCGTACCCGGCCACCCGCGCCGTGCCCGAGGTGGGGCGCAGCAGCGTGGTCAGCATGCGCACCATGGTGCTCTTGCCGGCGCCGTTGGGTCCCAGGAACCCGAAGATGCCGCCGGAGTCCACGACCAGCGACACGCCGTCCACCGCGCGCACGCCGCCCTTGAACTCGCGCACGAGTTCGTGCGTCTCGACGGCCGGTCCATTCACCGGGCCAACCCTACAGCCATCACATCGGTGCGGGCGCACGGGGTGGCGCGGCTAGGATCACCGGCATGCCGAAGGGTGAGGATCAGGCGGAACGCCTTGCGCGCCTCGCGCGCGAGGCCCACGAGCGCGCGGCGGCCCACGACCTGGCCGCCGACGGCGGAGAGGCCAGCGACGCGCATCATCATCCCGCTGAAGCCGCCACCGATGCGGAGGCCCGAGAGCGAGAGCTCAGGGCACACCTGCGCCTGCTCGAGGAGGAGGAGCGCCTGCTGCGGCTGGCCGAGGCCGCCCAGCGCGGTGAGTACGGCATCTGCGCCGACTGCGGCCAGGAGATCCCTGCCGCGCGGCTGGAGATCGTGCCGGATGCCGAGCGGTGCGTTTCCTGCCAGGAGGCCGCATCCGGCGGCCGCCGGCGCTAGGCGGGGGGTGAACCCGCCGTGACGGGGCGCGCCAGGCGCCAGAGCGCCGCGACGCCCACGCCCCAGACGAGGCCGGCCACGCCCACGTGGAACACCACGACCTCCCACGGCAACTGCGTGCGCCACTGCACCTCGCCGATGATCACCTGCGCCACGAACAACGGGATGAACAGCAGGGCGGGCACCACGAAGCCCCGGTCCGCCCGTCGGGTGCGGCCGAGGATGGCGATGATGATGCCCACCACGCCCAGCACGATCACCGCACGCACATGCCAATACGCGGCCGCATCGAGCGAGCCGTACCTCTTGATCACGTCCGGATCCCCGGAGTGGGGGCCGGCGGACGTCGTGAGCACGCCGGTCACCAGGGTGGTGCTGAGCGCCAGGGCGCCGAGTGCCGCCAGCCAGGCGGCCCCGCGCGCCGCGGCCCGACGGACGCCTCGCATGACGTCATCCGCACCGAGGAACGCGATGACCCCGGCCCCGAGCGCCACCAGCGACAGCACGAAGTGCGACGCCACGAGCAGGGGGTGCAGTTCGAAGTACACCGTGATGGCGCCAAGCGGCACCTGGCCCACGGTCGCGACCGCCGCGATGATGGCCGCGACGCGGGTTCCCACGGTGGTGTACCGCGACGCCGCGATCACGATGGCCGACAGCACCACCGTGAGCATCACCACCCCCGACAGCATGCGGTTCGTGTACTCGATCCACGCGTTGGCATCCATGGCGGGAATGACGCTGGTGTTCTCGCACAGCGGCCAGTCCGTGCAACCGAGACCCGAGTCGGTCAGGCGCACGATGCCCCCGCTCGGGATGATGATCCACAGGAGGGCCATCGCCACGCCGGCAAGCCACCGGACGCCCTTCGCCGACGTGAGGGCCCTCCAGCCGCGACGGAAGCGCCCTTGCGGGGGGCTCGTATCCGAATCGGTGGTCACGTGCCGATCGTAGACCCGGTTCCGCCCGCGGGCACCGGGACGACCGTCCATTCCGGCGCCGACGAGCCTGCCCCCAGGGGTCTCGGCGCGGGCCTGGGCGTGACGGTGCTGGCGATCGGGGTCGCGCTCTCGTTCTGGGCCGGTCGGGAATCGGAGGTCGAGACGGCAGTGCACGTTGTCTCTGCTCAGGGCGGGCCCGCGCAGACGGGCGCGCCCCCGACGACGGCATCGGGCCGGCCGCGTGACGCCGCATTCGGCGTGCCGTTCCCGAACCTGAAGGCCCGGCTTGGCTGGGAGCCGGTCGGCCGTCGCCGCGACTCCGTGGACGGCCGCCAGGTGCGCACCCTGCAGTACGGCCGCGCCGGCAGGCGCCTGGCCTATTCGGTGGTGTCCGACGCCCCCTTGCGCCCGCCGCCCGGCGCGGTTCGCGTGCCGTCGCGGGGGCCCGACGCCCTCACGTTCGAGACCGGTGGGCGTAGCGCGGTGATGTCGACCCGCGGCGGCCACACCATCCTGGTGTCCGGCGCCGGGGTATCGCGGGTGGCGCTGGTACGGGCGGCGCGCACGCCGTGACCACCCCGCCGCGCAAGCAGCCGCCTCCTCCGGGGGCTGCCGAGGCCCTCCCCGGCGACGCGCTCGTTCTTCGCGCGGCCGAGGAGTCACTCGCCGGGCGCAGGTCCGGCCTGCGCAGGTTCACGCCCTTCCTGGGGCCGGCCTTCATCGCGGCGGTCGCCTACATCGACCCCGGCAACTTCGCCACCAACATGGCCGCGGGGGCCGAGTACGGGTTCCTGCTGGTCTGGGTCATCCTGGCGGCGGTCCTCATGTCGATGGTCATCCAGTCGCTGTCCGCGAAGCTGGGCATCGCGTCGGGGCTGAACCTCGCGGAGGCCTGCCGGGCCCGGTACCGCAAGCCCGTGGTGTTCGGGCTGTGGGGTCAGGCGGAACTGGTGGCCATGGCCACCGATGTGGCGGAGTTCGTGGGCGCGGCGCTCGGCCTGTACCTGCTGTTCGGCATACCGCTGCTGCCGGCGGCCATCATCACGGCCGTTGCGTCGTACGCGATCCTCGCCATGCAGGCCCGGGGCTTCCGGCGCCTCGAGGCCATAATCGCGGGGTTCGTGGGCGTCATCGTCGTCGCGTTCGCCGTGCAGGTGTTCATGGCGAAGCCGTCTGCCGGCGATGTCGCATCCGGGCTCGTGCCGGGCTTCGACGGCACGGGCAGCGTGCTGCTGGCCGTGGGAATCCTCGGCGCCACCGTGATGCCGCACGTGATCTACCTGCACTCGGCCCTCACGCAGCGCCGGGTGCCGGTGTCCGACCCGTCGGCCAAGCGCCGGCTGTTCCGGTTCGAGCTGGTCGACGTGGTGATCGCGATGACCATCGCCGGGCTCGTGAACCTGTCGATGCTCGTCATCGCGGCCACCGTGTTCAACAAGGCGGGCATGACCGACGTTGGGGATGACCTCTCCCAGGTGTATGAGGGCCTGGGCTCGGTGGTGGGTGGCAACGCAGACGTGCTCTTCGGGGTCGCGCTGCTCGCATCGGGCCTGTCGTCGTCGAGCATCGGCACCCTCGCCGGCCAGGTCGTCATGGAGGGCTTCCTCAAGAGGCGCATCCCCGTGTGGCTGAGGCGCGCCATCACCATGGCCCCGGCCTTCGTGGTGATCGCACTCGGTGTCGACCCCGTGCTGGCCCTCGTGATCTCGCAGGTCATCCTCTCGTTCGGAATCCCGTTCGCGCTCATCCCCCTGCTGCACGCCACTGCCGACCGCAAGCTCATGGGCACGCTGGTGAACCGGCGCTTCACCACCATCGTCGGCATCGCCATCGCCGCCGTGGTCATCGCCCTGAACACGGTGCTGCTGGTGCTCACCTTCGGGGGTGCGTGATGCGCCGCCTGCTGGGCGCGCTGTGTGCCGCGGTGCTGCTGCTGGCTCCCGGCGCCGCGTGGGGGGATCCGGTCATCCAGCCACCGCAGGGGTCGGTGGTGGGCGCGCCGGTGCAGTCGGTGCGCGTGGCGGTCGGCGCGCCCGTCGAACCAGACCTCGCCCGGGCGCGGGTGACGGCACCTGATGGTTCGTCAGCGTCGCTGGTGCGGGTGACGCCGGCCGATCCCGAGGCCCTGGTGATCCCCGTGCCGGCAGGGGGCCGTGGGACGTACCGCGTCGCCTGGTGGGGGCTCACGACAGACGGCCATCCATTTGCCGGCACCACCAGCTTCGCAGTCGGCATCGCGTCGCCCGCCGCCGTCGCGGTGGCGCCCGAGGGGAAGGACGGCGCCGGCTGGCTGGCAATGCTGGCGCGATTCCTCGTGCTGATAGGCGTTCTGGGCACGGCCGGAATGGCGGCGTGCCGGGAATGGGTGGTGGGTGGAGCGTGGCGGATCGGCGGCATCGCGCCACCCGGGGCGGATCTGGCAGACGGCGTCAGGGGGGCTGCTGCCGCTGTCGCGGACCGGCCCGTGCGGGCATGGTGGATCACCTGGTGGAGCCTCGTCGCCGCATGGGTGGTGGGCCTTGTCCTCGCCCTGCCCGTGCATGCCGCCGCGACGGGGGGCCAGTGGGGCGAGCTGCTGGGCGGGTCACGCTGGGGCAGCGCATGGGCCGGCCTCGCGGTGCTCGCGGTGGCCGCCGCCGTGGCCGGGATGGTGGCCAGGGCCGGCGAGCCCCGCGTGGGCCCGTCCGGACCCCGGATGTACGCGGCCGCGGTGCCGGGCGTGCTCGGCGCGGTGCTGCTGTCGTGGTCGGGACACGCCGCCAGCGGCACCGACGCCACGCTGGGGGTGGCGATAGACGTGGTGCATGGCTGGGCCACGGCTGCGTGGCTCGGGGGGCTCGTGATGCTGCTCGCACTGGCCCTGCCGCTGCTCGGCCGCATGGCCGAGGGCCCGCGGCTGGCACTGGGCGCCGGAATCGTCGTGCGGTTCTCGTCGGTGGCCGTGGCCGCGGTGGTGCTGCTGGTGGTCACGGGCGTCTACCGGGCGCTGGCCGAGTTGCCCTCGCTCGCATCTCTCTGGACCACCTCGTACGGGGTGGCACTACTGGTGAAGCTCATCGTCTTCGCCGTCATGCTCGTTCTGGCGGCGTGGAACAGGCTGGTGCTGCACCCGCGCCTCGAGCGCGCCGCCCTCGGGCTGGGCAGCGCGGGACCGGGCGATGGAATGGGCGCGCTGCGCAGCAGCGTGCGCGCCGAGGTCGCCCTGGGCGCGGTGGTGATGCTGGCAGTGGCGGTACTGGTGGGGCTCGTGCCCCCGACCTGAGGGGCATGATCCGGGGCATGCCGAACGACCAGCCGCGGGCACGGGTGTATGAGGTGGACGACGTGGTGTCGGCCCTCGAGCGGGTGGTGTCCGACCACACGCGCAGCGTGTACCTGCGCGGCGAGGTGGTGAACCTGCGAAGTGGGCGCGACGGGCGCATGCTGTGGTTCCGGCTGGAGGACCCCCGCGAGGGGCATGACGCGCGCGTCGACTGCTTCGCATTCTCCACCGACGTCACCGAGGGCCACGTGCTGGCCGACGGTTCGGTCATCGAGGGCCTCGCGAGGCCTGAGTTCTCACGTCGCGACGGGCGCCTGATCATCCGGCTCAGGCGCATCGAGCCCGCGGGCGAGGGGGAGATCCTCCGCCTCATCGAGGAGCGGCGAAGGCGGCTGGCCGCCGAAGGGCTCTTCGATGAGGCGCTGAAGCGTCCGTTGCCGTTCGTGCCGCGAGCCGTGGGGCTTGTCACCGCATCTGCCGGGGCCGCCCGCGCCGACGTGCTCCGCCGCATCGGTGACAGGTTCCCCGTTCCCGTGGTGGTGGTGCACGCGGCCATGCAGGGTCCCGCGTGCGTCGATGAGGTGTGCCGCGCTGTCGCGGCCCTCGACGCCGACCCACGCGTGGACGTCATCCTCATCGCGCGTGGCGGTGGGGCGCTGCAGGACCTGCTGCCCTTCAGCGACGAGCAGGTGGTGCGGGCCATCCGGGCGTCGGGCACCCCGGTGGTCGCCGGCATCGGGCACGAGCCCGACGTGACTCTCGCGTGCCTGGCGGCAGACGCTCGTGGCGCCACGCCGACGGCCGCTGCCGACCTGCTGGTTCCCGACCGCGAGGCGCTGCGCGAGGACCTCTCGGCGCTGCTCAGGCGCCTGGGCCTCGGCGCCATGCGCATCACCGCACGTGCACGCCGCGAGCTCGATCTCATCGGTGCCCGGCCAGGCCTCGTGCGCCCGCACGAGGCGGTCGTGCGCCGGCGCGTCGATGCCCTCGATGCGCTGGGGGCGAGGCTGGCCCGTTCTGCCGGGGTGGCGGTTGACCGGCCCCTCACTCACCTGCGCGTGCTCGATGCCCGTGCGGGGCGCGCGATCGCCGCGGCCGATGCCGCTGCCGCCGCGCGCCTGTCCGTACTCACGGCCCGCCTTCGTTCGGGTGACCCGTCGCGGCCCCTGGCCGAGGGCTATGTGCTGGTGCGCGACCGGGGTGGCGCGGTGGTGGCCACCGCAGAGGCGGCTGCACACGAGCAGCTGCTCGCGCTGGAGTTCGCCGACGGTACGATTTCGGTGCGGCCTGACGATGGGGGGAAGACATGAGCGACGGCGCTGCCGACCTCGGCGATATCGAGATCACGAGCGTCGATGACGTGCCCGGCGACACCCCGTTCGAGGTCGCCATGGCCGAACTCGAGGAGTGCGTGGACCGGCTGGAGTCGGGGGACGCCGGGCTCGACGAGGCCCTGCGGCTGTTCCGTCGCGGGGCTGCCCTGCAGGCGTGGTGCGAGGAACGCCTTGATGCGATCCGCGCCCAGGTCGAGGAGATGACCGGCGACGACCCCGCTGCGGACCGCTAGTCGGAACTCCGCTCGCGGGTCCAGAGGCTCCTGCGGGATGTCGCGAAGGGCAGCCAGGTGGTCTCGCGCAGAATCACCACTCCGCGGTCGTCCTGCAGGCGTGAGATCCACGCGCGCGAGCGCAGGTCCATCATGCCGGCGGCGAATGCGAGGCCTGCCAGCAGGGCCGCGAACTGAACCCACACGAACAGGGCGATGACGATGAGCACCAGCGCCAGGAGCGTCGGCAGGCCTGCGCGCCGCAGGGTGGTCGAGTCGGGCTCCAGCACGAGCCCGGCCGGCGCGGGGCCCGCATCGGCCACGGCGTTGCGCAGCCAGCCCCCGCTCACCACGACCTGCGCGAGGCCGAACACCAGCGCCACGATCACGAAGGGGATGATGGCCAGGCCGGGGCCGCCCTTCACCAGCGCGGCGGCTGCCACGACGCCGCCGATGCCGACGGCGGTGAGTCCGCCCCCGTCTATCGCCAGGTCGCGGGTGATGGGTGATGCGAGGGCCACGGGCGGGGACTAAACCACAACGAGCGAGAGGGAGCGCGGGATACCCCCGGCAGGGGTGGCGCTGATGACCCACCGACCCCGCCCGAGCGAGGCCCCTCCGAGGCCCCCCGACAGCACCACCACATTCGCGCCATCGACGCCGCTCAGTGAAATTGAACCCACCACCCTCGGGCTGCCCGCGCGCCGTGCGGTGATGCGCACGCGGGAGGGCTGCGATAGCCCGAACGAGATGCGTATGGCCTGCCCCGGGCGCACCCGTGAGGGGCGGGCCAGGAGGTCCACCACGACCGCGGGCCCGACCCCGGGTGATTCCACGAGCCCCGTCGAGGCCATCACGCCCGACGGTGC
>CAMCDF010000070.1 GCA_945873475.1 Bifidobacterium breve
CCCCGGGGGAATCAGGTGGGATCGGGCGCGCCCTTGCGGCCCAGCTGGATGCGGTTCTCGGTGCCGCGGAAGAGCCGCACGATGTTCTCGCGGTGCTTGAGGACCACGAAGAGCGCGGCGAGGGCGATGAAGGCCACGTACGACCATGGGGCGCCGAAGGCCCAGGCGAGCGGGGCGGCCGCGAGGGCGGCGACGATGCTGGCCACAGAGACGTAGCGGGTGGTGACGACCAGCAGGACCCAGATGAGGAGGATGATGCCGCTGGCGGCGGGGACGAGGCCGATGAGGGCGCCGGCGCCGACGGCGACTCCCTTGCCGCCCTTGAAGCCGGTCCAGACCGGGAAGACGTGGCCGAGTATGGCCAGGGCGCCCGCGGCGAGGGGCCACGGGTTCGAGGTGAGGGCCTCGGCGAGGAGGACGGCGGCGGCGCCCTTGGCGATGTCGAGGATCATCACGGCGATGCCCCACGTGCGACCGAGGGTGCGGAACACGTTGGTGGCGCCGAGGTTGCCGCTGCCGACGGTGCGCAGGTCCACCCCGTTCAGGCGGCCGGCGATGAGTGCGAAGGGGATGGAGCCCAGCAGGTAGGCGGCGACGAGGGCGATTGCCTGGTTCACGGGTCTCCGGTGACGTCGGGGGCGGGCACGCGGCCCTGGAAGAGCCGGCGGCGGGCCATGATGAAGTAGTAGGCGCCCGAGATGACGGTGAGGGCGACCGCGAGGTAGAGGAGGGCGTCGTACTGCCACTGGGGTGCGACGTTCAGGATCACCCACGCGACCGCGACGTTCTGGCTGAGGGTCTTGATCTTGCCGAGCCGGCTGGCGGGGATGACGAGGTCCTCGCTCACGGCGACCAGGCGCAGGCCGGTGACGGCGAACTCGCGGGTGATGATGACCATCACGATCCATGCGGGTACATCGCCCACCTCGACCAGGCACAGCAGCGCACCGGTCACCAGGAGCTTGTCGGCGAGCGGATCGAGGAAGGCCCCGGCAACGGTGACCTCGCCGCGGGAGCGGGCCAGCCACCCATCAAGGGAGTCGGTCGCGGCGGCCACCACGTAGAGCGCGAATGCCCAATAGCGACCGCCCTCGTCGTCGACGAGGATCAGCACCATCACCACCGGGATCAGGGCGATCCGAATGGCGGTGACGATCAGCGCAGGGTTCATCGCGGCACGACCGGGCACGAAGGGCAGCGTATCCTGATCGCCATGGCGGATCTCACCCTCAGCGTGATCGGCGCGGACCAGCCGGGCATCGTCGCGGCCGTGACCGGCGCCCTGGTGGATGTCGGGGGCAACGTGGCCGCCTGCAGGGCGGCGCTGCTGTCGGGCAGCTTCGCCATGGTGCTCGCGGTGTCGGTACCCGACGACGTCACGCCCGAAGATGTCGAGGCCGCGCTCGTGCCGACCGCCGCGGCGCTGGGCCTGACCGTCGACGCCAATCGCTGCCCGCACGAGGGCCCGGACGAGCAGGGCGAGCGCTGTCTGGTGAGCGTGTACGGCACCGACCGCCCGGGCATCGTGCACGACGCCACCGTGGCGCTGGCCGAGCTGGGCGCCGGCATCGTGGACCTGACCTCGAGCCTGGTGGGCGACCCGCCGATATTCATCCTCGGGATGGAGGTGATCCTCCCCGGGGGGGTCACGCTGGGGCGCGTGGAGTCGGTGCTGGGATCCGGGGTGCTGCGCGATCTCGAGGTATCGGTGCAGCCCGCAGCAGTGCGCATCTAGCCGCGCCCATGGTCCGCGACGTCGTGGTGTTCCCGGATCGCAGGCTGAAGCGCGTGTGCGTGCCCGTCGGCACGCCCGGCCCGGCCGCGCGCAGGCTGGCCCGCGACCTCATCGACACCGCGGCGTCGTTCCCGCGCACCACCGGCATCGCCGCCCCGCAGGTGGGCGAGCTCTGGCGCATGTGCTTCATCGACTGCACCGGCAACCCCAGGGTGCCCGACCCCCTCGGCCCGGTGGTGATGGTGGACCCCGTGCTCACCCACTACGCCGGCGACGAGGTGGGGCGCGAGGGGTGCCTGAGCCTGCCGCAGGTCACCGCCAACGTGCAGCGGGGCACGGAGATCGGCGTGCGCTACCTCGACCCTGAGGGCCGCCGGCACGAGGTGGTGGCGTCGGGCTTCGAGGCCCGGGTGATCCTGCACGAGATGGACCACCTCGACGGCATCCTCATACTCGACCGCGTGCGATCGCTGTCGCTCGACGTGTTCCCGCGCGTGCGCAGGTCGGGCAGGCAGCGCGGGAAGGGCGGAACCTCCCGGCACGGGTGATCCGGGGCCGGTGGCATCCTCCCGCCCCATGCGCCTCATCACCACAGCCATCGCCGTCGCACTCGTGGCCGCGCCCGCCCTGGCCTCGGCCGCACCGCCCGTTGTGCTGGTGCAGGCCGGCCACCTGAGCCCGGGCGAGCCCGGGTACCTGGCCCAGACCGGGGCGTCGGGCAACCCGTTCGGCAGCGAGTCCGAGTTCAACCGGCGCGTGCGCGACGACATCGTGAAGCGCCTGAAGGCGGCGGGGGTGGACGCCCGGCCGCTGGCCGCCCGGGTGGAGCCCCTCGGGGTTGCGGGGGCCACGTTCCTGAGCGTGCATCACGACTCACCGGGCGGCGCCGCGATGGTGGGGCACGCGGTGACCGGCGGCAACGAGAACTACTACCACGGGCAGGGCTTCGGCACCGCCAGCCCCACCCCCTATTCCGACAGCGCGCCGCACCGCACCCCGGCCACCACCGTGAGCCCGGCGGTGCAGCGCACCTCCGCGGGCACGGCGCGCCGGGTGTCGTCTGCGCTCGGCGGAATCTTCACGCGGGCCAACGGCGCGAGGGCGGCGTTCCGCGGCGTGATCCCGCCCAATTCCAACCGTCGCATGAACCACTTCTACGGCTACTACCGCACCACGGCGCAGTCACGCGTGCTGGTGGAGGTGGGCGCGGCGCCCGACGACAATGCCTTCCTGCGCAGGACATCGCTCATCGGAAAGACGCTCTCGGGGGCCCTGGTCGCCGACCTGAGGGCCCGCGGCCTGCTGTAGGGGCGACTACTCGGCGCGGATGCCGTGCACCGGCCGGCCCGCGGCGATCCACTGGTAGTACGAGCACGCCGGGCCCATGCCCACCTGGTACTCGACCACCCTCGGATTGCGTCCGACCTCCTTGGCGATCTGTGCGTGCGTGAGCAGGTTGGGGTCGTCCATCTCGGGCCAGCAGATCACCAGGTGCGCCGCCGTTATGTGATTGGCCACGAAGGCGCAGCCCTCGGCCGGGCACGGCCAGGGGTCGGTTGCGATGCAGTACCAGCCCTCGAGTTCCTCGCCCGAGTCGTCGGTCCAGAGGTTCTCCTCGACGTCAACCGACTGGTCGGTGGCATCGATGACCCCGACGCCCGGTCCTGTTGCCGGATCGAGCCGGCGGTCCTGGTCGCTCATGGCGCGCAGGGTATCGCGGGGGCCACGCCGTCGCGCCAGCGGCGCGTGCCGTCGGCGCGGATCTCCTGCTTCCACACCGGAAGGTCGCGCTTGAGGGCGTCCACGGCGAAGCGGCACGCGGCGAAGGCCTCCGCGCGGTGCGGGGCCGATGCAGCCACCGCGATCGAGGCCTCGCCCGCCGGAACCTCCCCCACCCGGTGCGCCACCGCGAGCCGGGCGCCGAAGCGCACGGCCACCTCATCCACGAGCAGCGCCACGACGGACTCGGCCATGGGCCCATAGGCGTCGTAGGCCAGCGCCACCACGGCGTCGCCGCCCTCGCCCTCGATGCGCGTGGTGCCCACGAAGAGCGCGGTCGCACCGTGAGCGGGGTCGCGCACCGCGCTCAGCACGGCACCGGCGTCGAGCGGCCCGTCGGTGAGCACCGGAGCGGTCATCCGCCCGACACCGGCGTGAGCACCGCCACCTCGTCGCCATCGGCCAGCGCCACGCCGGGGGCGGCCCATTGCCCGTTGACGGCCCATCGCACCCCGTCGGGCGGTGGGCAGCCTTCCGTTACCGGGTCGGGCAGGTGCCCCCATACCCCACCCACCGGCATGCCATGAGGCACGCGGGCCTCGACGACCCTCGCGCCGGCGCGCTCGGCGAGCGATGCGAACAGCAGAATGCGAACGGCGATGGGGTCGCGCATCGGCGTCAACTGTATCCCGGCCGGAAATCGGGGTTTTGGTAGCGTGCCGCCGCACGCGAGGGGCCTCCCGAGCGTGCGGGGCAACCTGTGGAGGCACTCGTGAGCAGCGGCACCGACGCCGCGGGACAGGCCCGGAGCACCGACTCCGGCATCGATATCAATCCCGTGTACCACGCGGACGACGTGGCGGCGCTCGACCTGGCGGGCGGCCTCGGCGAACCCGGCGAGTTCCCGTTCACCCGCGGGCCGTATCGCACCATGTACCGCGAGAAGCCGTGGACCATGCGGCAGTACGCGGGCTTCGCCACCGCCGAGGAGACCAACGAGCGGTTCCGGTACCTGCTGGCCAACGGCGCACCGGGGCTCTCGATGGCATTCGACCTGCCCACGCAGCTCGGCATGGACTCCGACGACCCGCGCGCGCTGGGCGAGGTTGGCCGCGTGGGCGTGGCCATCGACTCGCTCGACGACATGCAGCGTGTGTTCGATGGAATCCCGCTGGGCGAGGTGTCGACCAGCATGACCATCAACGCGCCGGCGGCCGTGCTGCTGCTGCTGTACCGCCTGGTGGGCGAAGCGCAGGGCGTGGCGCCCGACCAGCTGCGCGGCACGATCCAGAACGACGTGCTCAAGGAGTACGTCGCCCGCGGCAACTACATCTTCCCGCCGCATCAGAGCATGCGGCTGACCACCGACACGTTCGCCTACTGCGCGGCCGAGATGCCGCGCTTCAACACCATCTCGATCAGCGGGTACCACATCCGCGAGGCCGGCTCGACGGCCGTGCAGGAGGTCGCGTTCACGCTGGCCGACGGCATCGCCTACGTGCAGGCGGCCGTTGACGCCGGGCTCGACGTGGACCGCTTCGCGCCCCGCCTGTCGTTCTTCTTCAACGCGCACTCCAACTTCATCGAGGAGATCGCCAAGTTCCGGGCGGCGCGCACGCTGTGGTCGCGCATCATGCGCGAACGCTTCGGCGCCACCGACCCCAAGTCGATGGCCCTGAGGTTCCACGCCCAGACCGGTGGATCAACCCTCACCGCGCAGCAGCCCGACAACAACGTGGTGCGCGTGGCCCTGCAGGTGCTGTCGGCGGCGCTGGGCGGTGCCCAGTCGATCCACGCCAACGGCTACGACGAGGCACTGGCCCTGCCCACCGAGCAGTCGGCCAAGCTGGCGCTGCGCACGCAGCAGGTGATCGCCGAGGAGACCGGCATCACCGACAGCGTCGACCCCATGGCCGGCGGGTGGATGGTGGAGTCGCTCACGGCCGAGATCGAGCAGCGGGCCGACGACCTGATCAGCCGCATCGACGGGCGCGGTGGCGCGGTGGACAGCATCGAGTTCATGCGCGACGAGATCGCCGACGCCGCGTACCGCTGGCACAAGGCCATGGAGAGCGGCGAGCGCAAGGTGGTGGGCATCAACATCCAGGCCGAGCCCGAGGAGACCCGCATCGACATCCTCAAGATCGATCCGGCCGTCGAGCGCGCCCAGGTGCAGCGCCTGGCCGACCTGCGCTCATCGCGCGACGAGGCCGACGTGGCCGCGGCGCTCGACGCCGTGCGCGTTGCCGCACGGGGCACCGACAACCTGCTTCCCCCGATGCACCGGGCGCTGGGTGCCCGCGCAACCATCGGCGAGGTGTGCGGGGTGCTGCGCGAGGAGTTCGGCGAGTACGACCGCATGATCGCGGGGCGCGGATGAGCACGTCAGACGCCGAGAAGTACCTCGACGACCTTCGCGCCGAGGCCATGAACCCGTCGGGCGATGCAGCGGTGGAGCGCCAGCACGCCCGCGGCAAGCTGACGGCCCGCGAGCGCATCGACCTGCTGATGGACCCGGGCTCGTTCGTGGAGCTCGACATGTTCACCCGCCACCGCTCCACCGGGTTCGGGCTCGAGAAGAACCGCCCGTGGGGCGACGGGGTCATCACCGGGCACGGCACCGTCGAGGGCCGTCAGGTCTTCGTGTTCAGCCAGGACTTCACGGTGTACGGCGGAAGCCTGGGAGAGGTCTTCGCCGAGAAGATCTGCAAGGTCATGGACCTCGCGGTGCGCATGGGCTGCCCCATCATCGGCCTGAACGACTCCGGCGGGGCGCGCATTCAGGAGGGCGTGGTGAGCCTGGGCGGCTACGCCGACATCTTCCTGCGCAACGTGCAGGCCAGCGGGGTCATCCCGCAGATCTCGGTGATCCTGGGCCCCTGCGCCGGCGGCGCGGTGTACAGCCCGGCCATCACCGACTTCATCTTCATGGTGAAGCAGACCAGCCACATGTTCATCACCGGCCCCGACGTGATCAAGACGGTCACGGGCGAGGACGTCACGATGGAGGACCTGGGCGGCGCGCTGAGCCACGCCATGAAGTCGGGGGTCTGCCAGTTCGCGGCGGAGGACGAGGAGTCGTGCATCGACGAGGTGCGCCACCTGCTGTCGTTCATCCCGCAGAACAATCTTGACGGCGCGCCCTACGAGGCGCCGTCCGACGACCCCGAGCGGCGCGACGCCGAACTGCGGTCGGTGGTGCCCGACAACCCCAACAAGCCGTATGACATGAAGCACGTCATCGAGCTGGTGTTCGACGACGGCGAGTTCCTCGAGGTGGCGCCGCTCTACGCGCAGAACCTGGTGATCGGCTTCGCGCGGCTGAACGGGCACTCGGTGGGCGTGATCGGCAACCAGCCCAAGGCGCTGGCCGGCGTGCTGGACATCGACGCGTCCATCAAGGGCGCGCGCTTCATCCGCTTCTGCGACGCCTTCAACATCCCGATCATCTCGTTCGTCGACGTGCCCGGCTTCCTGCCCGGCACCAGCCAGGAGTACGGCGGAATCATCCTGCACGGCGCGAAGCTGCTGTACGCCTATGCCGAGGCCACGGTGCCCAAGATCACGGTGATCACGCGCAAGGCCTACGGCGGCGCGTACGACGTGATGAACTCGAAGCACCTCGGCGCCGACTTCAACGCGGCCTGGCCGTCTGCGGAGATCGCGGTGATGGGTGCCGACGGCGCCGTGAACATCATCTTCCGCTCCGAGCTCAAGCGGGTGGCGGACGAGGGCGGCGATGTGGACGCCCGGCGCGCCGAGTTGATCGCGGAGTACAAGGATCGCTTCGCCAACCCGTACCAGGCGGCCGAGCGCGGCTACGTGGACGACGTCATCCAGCCCGAGGACACCCGCCCGTGGCTGGTGAAGGCGCTGGAGATCTCGCTGACCAAGCGCGTGGACGGCCCGAAGCGCAAGCACGGGAACATCCCGCTGTGATGCCGCTGGTGGACATCACCCCCGCGCCCAGCGCCGAGGAGGCCGCCGCCATCACCGCCGCCGTGCAGGTGCTGCTGCAGGCATCGCGTGCCGGCGCAGACGCCGACGCGCGCCCCGCCGCGTACCGGTCGCAGTGGCGCCGCGCGGCAATCCATGAGGGCGCAGGGGTGCCCGCAGACACACGGAGGAGTCGCTGATGTTCGAGGTGGTGCTTGTCGCCAACCGTGGCGAGATCGCGATCCGCGTGATGCGCACCCTTCGCGAGATGGGCATCCGCTCGGTCGCGGTGTATTCGGAGGCCGACCGCGACGCGCTGTTCGTGCAGTTCGCCGACGAGGCCTACTCGCTGGGCCCCGGGCCCGCGGCGGACACCTACCTGAACATCCCGAAGATCCTCGAGGTGGCCGCGTCGTCCGGCGCCCAGGCCGTGCACCCGGGCTACGGGTTCCTGGCCGAGAACGCACCGTTCGCGCGCGCCTGTGAAGAGGCCGGCATCACCTTCATCGGCCCGCCGGCCGACGCCATCGACGCAATGGGGTCGAAGACCGCGGCGCGCGCGCTGATGGACGCCGCCGGCGTGCCGATCGTGCCCGGCGTCACCGAGGGCGTGGCCGACGTGGCCGAGGCCACTGGCATCGCCGAGCAGATCGGCTACCCCATCGCGGTGAAGGCCGCGGCGGGCGGTGGCGGCAAGGGCTTCCGCGTGGCGCTCACGCCCGACGACCTCGAGGGGGCCTTCGAGGGCGCCCGCCGTGAGAGCGAGAAGTTCTTCGCCGACTCCACGGTGTATCTGGAGCGCTACCTGCCGGACCCCCGCCACGTGGAGATCCAGATCCTCGCCGACGGCCATGGCACCACGCTGTGGCTTGGCGAGCGCGACTGCTCGGTGCAGCGCCGCCACCAGAAGCTGGTGGAGGAGACCCCGTCGCCCATCGTGAGCGACGACCTTCGCCAGCGCATGGGCGCGGCGTCGGTTCGCGCGGCCGAGGCCGTGGGATACCGGTCGGCCGGCACGCTCGAATACCTGGTGTCGGGCGAGGAGTTCTTCTTCCTCGAGATGAACACGCGCATCCAGGTGGAGCACACGGTCACCGAGATGGTCACGGGGCTCGACCTCATCCGCGAGCAGGTGCGCATCGCCGCGGGCCAGGCCATCGGGCTGTCGCAGGACGACATCCGGCCGCGGGGCCACGCCTTCGAGTGCCGCATCAACGCCGAGGACGCCGAGCGGCGATTCCTGCCCACCCCCGGTCCCATCACCGCCTACCGCGAGCCCTCGGGGCCCGGTGTGCGCACCGACTCGGGCGTGCAGGCCGGATCAGTCATCAGCGACATGTACGACCCCATGGTGGCCAAGCTCATCACCTGGGATGTCGACCGCGAGTCGGCCCGCAGGCGCATGCTGCGCGCCCTCGAGGAGTACGTGGTGGAGGGCCCCACCACGCTCATCCCATTCCACATCTGGCTGCTGAACCAGCAGGAGTTCATCGACGGCGGCGCATGCCACGGGGCGATGAAGGTGATGAGCGAGGAGAACACCCCCCTGCCGCCGCGCGACGGTGCACCGCCGCCCGCGCCCGAGGCCGCCGAGCCCGAGCCCATGGCCGAGCGCACGCTGGTGGCCGAGGTCGGCGGTCGCCGCTTCGACGTGCGCCTGCTCATACCCGAGAAGGACCTGGGCCCGGGCGGTGCGCCGGCCCCGAAGAAGAAGCGCGAGCGCAAGGGCGGATCGGGCCACCACGGCGCAGGTGGCGGCGGCGCCACCGGCGAGGTGCACTCGCCCATGCAGGGCACCGTGCTGAGCGTGGCTGTCGCGGCCGGGCAGGAGGTCGCGGTGGGCGACGTCATCTGCATC
>CAMCDF010000071.1 GCA_945873475.1 Bifidobacterium breve
GCGGTGTTCGTGGAGTCGCTGGGCAACCCCAGCCTCAACGTGGTCGACCTCCGCGCGTGGGCCGACGCCGCGCACGAGGTGGGCGTGCCGCTCATCGTCGACAACACGGTGGCCACGCCCATCCTGTGCCGCCCCATCGAGTTCGGCGCAGACATCGTGGTGCAGTCGCTCACCAAGTTCATCGGCGGCCACGGCACGTCGATCGGCGGCATGATCATCGACAGCGGAAAGTTCGACTGGCCGGCTCACAGCGACCGCTTCCCGGGCCTCACCAAGCCCGACCCCAGCTACCACGGCGTGGTGTGGTCAGACGCCCTCGGGCCCGCGGCCTACATCGGTCGCATCCGTACGGTGCTGCTGCGCAACACCGGTGCCGCGCTGTCGCCGTTCAACGCCTTCCTGTTCCTGCAGGGTGTCGAGACGCTGCACCTGCGCATGGAGCGCCACTGCAGCAACGCGATGGCAATCGCCAAGCACCTCGAGTCGCACCCGTCGGTGGAGTGGGTCAACTACCCGGGCCTGGCGTCATCGAAGGACCACGCCAACGCCCAGAAGTACCTCGACGGCGGCTATGGGGCCATCCTCACCTTCGGAATCAAGGGCGGCCGCGACGCCGGCCAGGCGTTCATCTCGGGCCTCGAGCTGTTCAGCCACCTGGCCAACATCGGCGACGCCAAGTCGCTGGCCATCCACCCGGCCACCACCACGCACTCGCAGCTGAACGACGAGGAGCTGGCGTCGGCAGGGGTCACCCCCGAGACCGTGCGCCTGTCGGTGGGCATCGAGGCCGCGAGCGATCTCATCAAGGACATCGACCAGGCGTTGGCGAAGGCCACCGCGTGATCGGAGCACGCAACTGACGACCAGCACGTCCTCGGAGGGCCTCGGGCTCGCCGAGACCCAGCGGGTCGTCCTGTTCACCCAGGACGACCCGCTGGTGCTGGAGTCGGGTGCCCGGCTGGGCCCCGTCGAGGTGGCGTACGAGACGTACGGCACGCTCAACGACGAGGGCACCAATGCCATCTACGTGTGCCATGCGCTCACGGGCGACGCGCACGCCGCCGGCCACCATGGCGATCCCGATCGTCGCGGGTGGTGGGACAACGTCATCGGGCCCGGCCGCCCGGTGGACACCGACCGGTTCTTCGTGGTGTGCTCGAACCTGCTGGGCGGGTGCCAGGGCACCACGGGCCCGGGGTCCGAGAACCCGGCCACGGGCACGCCCTACGGGCTGACCTTCCCGCTGTTCACCGTGCGCGACCTGGTCACGGTGCACAGGGCGCTGCTCGGCCACCTCGGGGTCGGGCGTCTCGCGGGTGCCATCGGCGGGTCGCTCGGCGGCATGCAGGTGCTGCAGTGGGTCATCGACCACCCCGACGAGATCGCCGCCGCGCTGGTCATCTGCTCGTCGTCGCGCCTCTCGGCGCAGAACATCGCCTTCAGCGCCGTGGCCCGCGAGGCCATCATGCGCGACCCCGACTTCCAGGGCGGCGACTACTACGGCACCGACCGGTCGCCCGACACCGGGCTGTCGATCGCCCGGATGATGGCCCACATCACGTACCTGTCCGAGGAGTCCATGCGCGAGAAGTTCGGGCGCCGCCTGCAGCATGGCGAGGCCCCGCGCTTCGACTTCAGCGTGGACTTCCAGGTGGAGTCGTACCTGCAGCACCAGGGCGAGTCGTTCCTCAAGCGGTTCGACGCCAACACGTACCTCTACATGACCCGGGTGATGGACTACTTCGACGCCTTCGCCGACGCCACGGGGGTGGGCGGCAGGCTCGAGGGCACGTCCACCAGGTTCCTCGTGGTGTCGTTCGACTCCGACTGGCGCTTCGACACCGAGCACTCACGCGAGATCGTGCGTCAGCTGCAGTCGTGGCGCGTACCCGTGACCTTCCGCGAGATCGAGAGCCCCTACGGCCACGACTCGTTCCTGCTGGAGATACCCGAGTACCACCGCACGGTCGAGGCGTTCCTCGACCGCACCGCAGACGACCTGGGCCTCTAGGCGCCGCGGCCGCCCGGCGCGCCGCCGCCGATTGCCAGCACCTGAAGGCCCTCGATATCCGCGCCCAGGATCTCGGGGTCCGATGTCACAAGCGGCACGCGGCGCTCCAGGGCCGTGGCCACGGCGAAGCAGTCGGCGTACGACATCCGATGGGCCGCCTTCACTGCCGCGGCCGCCAGCACCCGCGTGCCGGTGGCATCCACCAGGTCCACGTCGGCCCGCAGCTGGCCCATCAGGCAGTCGGCGTCGCCGCGCGACGAGGCCCGGCTCACCACGTAGTGCACCTCACCCGCGTTGATCCAGCTCATGCATGGACGCCCACGCGCGAAGGTGTCGCCCACGACATCGGCACCCGGGTCGTCGCGCAACCAGGCGATGACTGCCGAGGTATCGAGGCAGGCGCTCACCCCCGGCGACCCTCGGCCCGGGCATCCTCGTCCCGCGCCCTCGCCAGTTCCCCGGCAAGGTCGAGGTGGCCGTAGGCGCCACGAAGGCCTGCCAGGCCCTCGGCAGGGCGCACGAGCACACCACCGGAGGCCTCGCTGAACACCACCTGGCTGCCTGGGGAGATCCCCAGCCGGTCACGGATGTCCTTGGGGATCACCACCTGTCCCTTGGGCCCGACGCGATGAGTCATACCATTCAGTATAACCGGGCCCTGCACGCTGGTCGCCATGAGGATCACGGTATTTCCCCGTCGCGGGCGATGGGGTGACGTGTGAGTGACGCACCTGCCCGAGACCGTGCCCGGTAGCCTCTTCGCCATGGTCCTTCGCCCCGATCTCGATGTCGTCGCCGCCATGGTTCCGCGCGGGTCGCGGGTTCTCGACCTGGGCTGCGGCGACGGCGCGCTGCTCGACCACCTCATCCGTGAGAAGGGGTGCGACGGCACGGGGGTGGAGATCTCCGACGAGGGCTTCCATGCCTGCGTTGCCCGGGGCGTGCCGGTGGTGGTGGCCGACATCGACCAGGGGCTGGGCGATGTGGAGGACGACGCCTACGACGTGGTGATCCTCTCGCAGACGCTGCAGGCCACGCATCGCCCGGCGCTGGTGCTGCAGGAGATGATGCGCGTGGGCCGCGTGGGCATCGTGTCGTTCCCCAACTTCGGTCACTGGCGCCTCAGGTGGTCGCTGGCCGCCCGCGGCCGCATGCCGACCAGCCGGTCGCTGCCCTACCGGTGGTACGACACCCCGAACATCCACCTGTGCACCATCCGCGACTTCGAGACCCTGCTGGGGCATGAGGACCTCCTCACGCTGCGGCGCGTGCTGCTCGACGAACGCGGGGGACCCCTGTCGGGAACCCGCCTCAGGCGTCCCAACCTGCTGGCCGCGGGCGCCGTATACCTGGTGGGGCGCTCCACCCCGTGATCCTCGCCGCCCTCTCGGCGCTCATCATCATCGGCATCGGCACCCTGCTGCGCACGCTGGGGGTTCTGAAGCGGGAGCACGGGCCCATACTCGTGCAGGTCACGCTGTACGTGCTGCTGCCCGCGCTGGTGCTGGACATCATGGTGGGCGCCAAGCTCGACTGGGGGCTCATCCTCGTGCCCTTCGTGGCCTTCGCGGTCACGGCCGTCATGGCGCCCGTGGCGGTTGCATTCGCCCGGGCCATGCGCCTGGGCCGGGGCGCCACCGGCGCGGTGATCCTGATGATCTCGGTGGCCAACACGGGCTTCTTCGGCCTTCCGCTCATCGCGGCATCGGGCGGCGAGTTCTCGCTGACGGTCGCGGTCATGTACGACGCCCTCGGCACGGGGATCCTCATCTGGACCTTCAACCCCATCATCGCCGCGTGGTTCGGCCGCGGCGAGGTGGAAGACGCCATGACCCTGCGGCAGTCACTCAGGGGCCTGCTGCTGCCGCCCATGTGGGCACTCATCATCGGCATCACCCTCAACCTCTCGGGCGTGCACTCGTTCCCCGACTGGATCCAGACGCCCATCGGCTACCTGGCGGGAGCCCTGCTGCCGGTGGTCATGCTGTACGCGGGGCTCATGCTCGAGTGGTCCGGCGTGGCCCAGAACTGGCGCACCATCGCGGGTGTGTCGGTGCTGAAGCTGGCCCTCATGCCGGTGGTCGGATTCGCCATCGCCTACGCATTCGGCTTCCGCGGCAACGATCTGCAGACCCTCATCGTTCTGGGCGCCATGCCCTCGGGGATGATGGCCCTCGTCATGGGCGCCCACTACCGTCTGCCCGTCAACCTGCTGGCGGCGTGCGTGGCGGTAACCACCGTGCTCTCGCTCGTCACCATCCCGATCGTCACGGCGGTGATCACCTGACCCCGCATCCGTTCAGCCAGCGCCTCACGGCCAACGTCGAATCACGGCGCAGCCAGATCGTGCTGGGGCTCGACCCCGACCCGGCCCGGGTGGATGGCGGCGCCCAGGGCGCCCGCGACTTCTGCCTGCGGGTCATCGAGCAGGCGGCCCCGCACTGCGTGGCGGCCAAGCCGCAGCTGGCCTGCTTCGAGCGCTTCGGTGCCGACGGGTGGTCGGCGTTCGAGGACGTCGCCCGGGCGGCATCCGACGCCGGCCTGCTGGTGATCGCCGACGCCAAGCGCGGAGACGTGGACGCCACATCGCGCCACTACGCCGCGGCGTTCCTGCGCCCGCCCATCGATGCGCTCACGGTGAACCCGATGCTCGGCACCGACGCCGTGCAGCCCTTCCTCGACGCCGCCGCGGCCACCGGCACCGGCCTTTTCATCCTGGTGCGCACGTCCAACCCGGGCGCCGCCGAGCTGGAGGACCTCACCCTGGCCGATGGCCGGCCGTGGCACGAGGCAGTGGCCGATCGCGTGCGCGGGTGGGGTGCGGACATACCGTCGCGAGACGGCGGGCTGTCGTCGATCGGCGCGGTGGTGGGCGCCACGGTGCCCGAGCGCATCGACCGCCTGCGCGAACTCATGCCCGACCAGCCCTTCCTGCTGCCGGGCGTGGGCGCGCAGGGGGGAGACCCCGCGCGCCTTGGGCCCGCCTTCGGCGGCCGCATCGCCGGCGCCCTGGTGTCGGCCAGCCGGTCGGTCATCTACGCCGACGACCCTGCCGCCGCCGCCCGCGGTCTGCGCGAGGTGGTGTGGGCGGCCTGGGAGTCTGTGGCGTGACCATGTCCGCCCGCATCGCCCGCCCGTTGGCGGCGATTGCCGGCGGGCTCATCACGGTGGTGGCCGTGGCCGGGTGCGGAACATCGTCGCCCAACGCCATCACGCCGCGCACCATCACCTTCCCGGTGCTGTGGGCCGGCAGCAACCCCGACGGCACGCCCGCCGCGGGCATCGAGCCGGCCACCATCGCGGTGGGCACCGAGGGCGACGCCGGGTTCACCGTGAACCTGGAGGACATCAAGGCGAAGCAGGCGGGGCCCTCGTGGCAGGCGGCCACGGCCAGCGCGGCCACGGTGGGCACGCTGGTCACCGGCGTGGACCAGTCGGCCGTGGACCTCACCTACGACATCACCGGGGCCATCGACGGCCCGTCCGGCGGCGGCGCGCTGACCGTGGGCACCATGGCCGCCATCACCGGCGCCACGGTGAAGCCGAAGATCGCCATGACCGGCACCATCGCGCCCGACGGCACCATCGGCACGGTTGCCCAGGTTCCCGCCAAGGTGCGCGCCGCGAAGAAGGCCGGCTACCGCACGGTGCTCGTGCCCTTCGGCAACCGCACCGAGTTCGACCCGTCGGTGGGTCGCGAGGTGAACCTGATCGCCTACGGGAAGTCGCTGGGCATGGACGTACGGGTGGTCAAGGACATCGCCCAGGCCTACTACGAGTTCACGGGGAAGACCGTGGTGCCGCAGCCCCGGGTGGCTCCCACCATCACCCCCCGCGCGCGGCAGGTGGCCGTGCGCACCACGCGCAGCGCCGTGGCCGCCCTGCGCAGGGAGTTCGCCGCGGGCGACAACCTCATCCCCGCCGCCGACCGCCCGGCCATCCGGGCCACCGTCACGCGGGCATCCGACGCACTGGCGTCGGGCCGCACCGCGCTTGCCTACGGGCTCGCGGTGCGCGGCACCTACCAGGTGAAGAGGGCACTGGCCGCCGGCGCATCACGCGCGCTCGCGGCCGACAAGGGGGTCGCTGCCGCCCGTGCCGCGCTGCGCGATGAGGTCAGCACCCTGCTGGCCACCGCCAACCGCGAGATCGACGCCCAGTCCGACCCGTCAGGGCTCACCACGGGGCAGCGCCTGGCACTGCCGGCGGCGCTGGGCTGGTACGTGTACTCGAAGGCCATCCTCACCTCGTTCGGGAAGTCGCTCGGCCCGAAGAGCACGTGGGGCGCGGCCGAACTGGAAGACGCAGCCAGGGTGGTGGGCGATGTCGAGGCGTCGCTGCTGCGCTTCGGCCCCGACGCCGTGGCCATGGTGAAGGCCTCGCCCGGTGCCGCGACCGCCGACGATGCCGCAACCGTCACGTTCCTGTCGGGCTACACCAACTTCCTCGTGCGCGCGGGCGATGCCAACCGCGACTACTACGTGACCGTCGACTACGGGCAGCTCGAGTCCGGAGGCGGCCCCAACGACATCGCACCGGTGCTCGCCGCGATGTCCGAGATCGTCCGCACCACTCCCACCGACGAGAACTCGCTGGATCAGGAGATCCTGCAGGCCGCCAACGCGGTGACCTACTACGTGCTGGGCGCCACCGTGGTCAGCGGCCGGAGCTTCGGCATGCAGGGCTTCGGGCAGGGGGAGGACCCGTCGGCCATAGGCGCCCCCGCGCTGCTGGCAGATTCGGTGAAGCAGGCGTCGGCCACCGTGTACTGGTGGTCGGCCGACCTGCAGCCGAAGGGAGTGAACCTGAGCTACCCGCTGTGGCAGCGCCAGTGGGCCGACGCCGTGTTCGCGGCCTACGCGGGCACCCCCACCGGGCCGGCCGCCGGTACCATCGCGCTCAACGAGCTCTGGTACGCAGCCGGCAGTGTGCTGCTTGCGAACTCGGCAGAGGCCAACCTGAAGGCGGTATCCGGTGGATGACGGCGTTCGTGCCCTGCTCGAAGGGCCCAACTATGTGCACGTGGCCACGCTCATGCCCGATGGCTCGCCGCACTCGGTGGCCATGTGGGGAGGGGTGGAGGACGACCACGTGATCATCTTCACGGGGTCGCCCGCCAGCAGGAAGGCCCGCAACCTGGCGGCCGATGGCCGCGTGGCCATCTCGATCATCGACCACGACAACCCGTACCGCACCGCGCAGGTGCGGGGGCACGTGGTTGACACCCGGCACGGGGCCGAGGCCCTTGCCGCCATGGACCGCCTGGCAGAGCAGTACACGGGCGCGCCGTTCCCCTGGCGCACCGACGAGGGCACGCTCTACGTGATCGCGGTCGACTGGTCGCACTTCGCGGAGCTGCCCTTCACACACGCACCTGCGTAGGGCGGCTACGCGGCCAGGCGCAGCCTCGTGCGGCGTCCCTGCCAGCCGCACCACAGCGCGAACAGCACCAGGGCGATCACCGAGCCCGTCCAGTGCAGGCCGGTCACCACGCCCACCAGGCTCACCAGCCCGGCCACCACCGCGCCGAAGATGGTGGGCCAGAACGGCAGCTTCCATATGGCGAGGGTGACGAGCGTGGCGATCAGCCACGAAATGGGCCCGATCGCCCAGCCCCACGACTCGAAGAATTCATGCGAAAGGGTGAAGCCCGTGGCGGCACCCAGGGCGGCCACCACGAGCAGCTGCGATAGCGCCGCGCGCCATGTGATCGACCAGTCCACCGGCCCGAGCGTATCCCACCGGGGGCGGCGCTAACGTGGGGTCATCCGACCTCTCATGTGACCCGGAGGAACCCCATGAACACCCGCATGCTCGCGCTCGGCCTGGCACCGATCGCCGCGCTGGCCCTGTCGGCGGGCCCCGCCCTGGCCGGCGGCGCCATCAGCAAGCAGAAGGCCCCGACCGCGGCGCAGAAGGCCGCCATCCTCAAGGCCGGCGGCTTCAAGGGGCCGGCGTCGTGCTACACGGTGCAGCTGTCGTCGCGCAAGCAGACGATGGCCGGCGCCAAGTTCAACGCGAAGGCGAAGAACTGCACCAAGTACGCCTTTGACGGCGCCGGGCTGTACTACTCGAACGCGTCGAAGAAGACCTGGTTCCTGCTCGATGCCGCGTCAAGCACCGACACCGCCCAGTGCGAGGCTCTGCAGGTGCTCGTGGGCGTGGCCGCCTGGCAGGACCTCATCCCGTACGTCAGCACCATGGGGTGCCAGAACTACGACTGACCCGGTGGGTCAGCCCAGGAGGTCGGGCAGGTAGGGGATGTTCCCCCGGGCATCCCCGGGGGGCGCCCCCACCACGATGTCGGCGTCGATGTCGTCCACCTTGGCCTCGGCGGGGGGCTCGCCCCCGCTGAGGTCGCGGATGGGACCGCCGTCGCCGGCGCGCTCGATCCACTTCTCGATGTACTCGGCCTCGGCGTCGTAGCCCAGCTCGCGGAAGGCCGCCGCGGCCCGCGGCTGATCCTCCATCCACGCCAGCCGTCCATCGGCCTTGGGGCCGTCGCCGTACGAGGTGGTGACCGCCCGCACCATCGCGCCGGTGGGGTGGTACATCATCCCCTTCAGCATCACGGCGCGCGGGTCGTGATCGCAGGTGGAACCCCACGCGCGCCAGAACGCCGCGGTCTCCTCCACTGTCGCCCGGAGGTCGGTGCCCTTGGCCTGGGGGTCCTGCCAGCGCAGGGCCATGATGCGGCGCTCACCCTTGGCCAGCGTGGTGCTGCCGCCAAGATCCACTCCGTAGGCGCGCGGCGGGATCTCGCTCTGAAGCTCCACGGTGAGCCCGGGCCCGTAGCCGATGATCTTGCGTCCCTCGCCGCGCCAGCGCGGGGGGTTGCGGCCGTAGGCGTACCTCAGCCGGGTGACCAGGCCCACCTCGACCTCGCCCTCGAGCACCAGTACCTGGCGCACGAACATGCCGGGCCATGCGGCCTGCACGGGCCCGCGCGCCGGTACCGCCAGGGCGTCGATGACACGCACTGATCCGGTGGGGCTCTCGAGGTCGGTCTCGACCACGAGGGTTCCCTCGCGGTGGCGATGCGCCACGGGGGTGGAGTCGGGGAACACGAACTCCACGCCACCACCGCGCTCGGGGTCGACGAGCCCGCTGATGATGGTGGGCTGGTCGATGCGCGGCGCCACCAGCCACGTGAGGCATGCATTTTCGTCGACCAGGCCCATCGC
>CAMCDF010000072.1 GCA_945873475.1 Bifidobacterium breve
AGCCTCTATTCCCAGACCGCCCGACGGTGGACCCGCCTTACTCTGGAGCCATTCGAGCTGTCGAGCTCAAAGGGGCGACGCGTCTGGACCAGCCTGCTGAAGGCGATCGAGAGCGAGTTGGTTCTCGCCGATAAATGGCCGGGCATGCTGGCCAAGGACCTGTCGGAGTACTTGTTCGTCCGGTCCTCCGGCAACTTCCAGAGCCTGATGACGCTCATCGCCAGGGGCTGCACCCGCGCCGTGGAGAGTGGAGCAGAACGACTCGACGAACGAGTATTTGATCCGGTGCGGAACGATGAGGCCTCTGAGCGTCGCCGCAAAGAGATCGCCGCCGAGCTGCGGATGGTGCCGGCCTGACGTGCGCGGCGGAAGTGCTGCCCATGGCGGTTCGCTGTACGCGGGACGAGTCACTCAGTTCCTGGGTCACCGCTGTCGCGGCGAGGTACCGAGCGTCGGTCGGTGAGTTCACGCGGCTGATCGGCATTGACGGGGATGCGGCCTGGCTCAGCCCCTTCTCACTCGACATCGAGGGCGCGGCATCTGCGGCAGCGTGGCGACTGACCGCCGCCATGGACATACCGGAGGAGCAGGCGGGCGAACTACTCGCAGGCCTGAGTGGCTACTGCCAGGTACGCGACCACGTCACGTCGCCTCAGTGGGCGGTCCTGCGACCGACCCGGGAGAGCCGCTATTGCCCCGCTTGCTTGGCGGACTCCGGCGGACGCTGGAGCAAGTGGTGGCGCGTGCCATGGGTGACGGTGTGCCCCGAGCACCTCACGGCGCTGGTGTCCGGCTGCCCGGAGTGCGGAGGGCCCCAACGGGGTCGCAGGCTGACCCAAGTCGCGGCCGCTCAGGGAACCCGGTGTGACACATGGAAGCGCGGGCGCACCACGCCAGACGACCGGTGCACCGGCGACCTGACGATCGCGCCGTGTGCGGTCGCAACCGACTGGGGGAGGGCCTTCCAAGAGCGCACGCTGGAATTGCTTTCGGGTACAGGCGGGGGGATCGGCGGCGCTATCGATCAGCTTCGCGACGTCAGCGCCGTCCGGAACTCGCTGGGCGCGCGCGACCTCAGCAACCGCGCACGCCGGCCGGAGGGGGACCTGTTGCTCGCGGCGATGCTGGTGCTTCACGACCCCGAACACTTCAAGGACCTGGCGCTTGCCGACGTCGGCGCGCGCCCTCATGCCTTGCCGCGCGCCCTGCGGGGCGCGAGTGCCCAGTTCGAAGCGCGAGTCGTCGCGCTTCGATCGAGCCACGTACGCACGGCAGACCGCCTGCGCTGGCGCACTTTCACCGCCGCTTCCCGGCCGTCAGCTGACGACGCGGTAATTCACGAACGCACCCGGCGCATGCCGAGCCGGCTCTGGCTGCGCACCACGCTCGACCTTCTGCCCGACGACGGCCCACTGACACACAACGCGGTCGCAGCCATGAGCATCGGCTGCATCCAGCTCGTCGGGCGTGTGAAGGGCGTTGGCTCGACACCCGCGTTGCAGTACGCCTTTCGCGCGCTGCGTGGCTATCCATTGGAAGACGCCCTGTTTACGTCGCTCGTGAACGTGGCCGATCAGTTGGATCGCGGTGAGTCGTTGATCGACTATGACCGGCGGCGAGATATCAGCCGGCGCGAGGAGTTGGTCAACGCCGACGACTGGCGGCAGATCGCACGCCGCTCCGGGGTCATACGCGGGGGCGCACCGCAGCTTCGTGCGGCCAACGCGTGGGTAAGGGAACTCTTCACCGGCAATCCCTTCGACCCGTGTCGGCGCCCTGTTCGCTGGGAGCAGCTCGTCCGATTTGGCCTGAGCCTCACGCCCGACGCCGCCCGCCAGCTCAGGACGCATGCGGAGGGACTGCTGGCCGTCCACGGGATCAACGACGAGCCACTCGAGTGGGCTCCCGATGTTGCTCCATGCTTCGAACCGCCATCCGTGGACCTGGACCTGGCGAAGCGGCATCTGCGCGATGACTTCGCGCCTTTTGGCGGCACTGCTTCGGCTCAGCGAGTGTCCATCCTGCGTCTCTGGGATGCCATTAGGCTCGATCCGCCAGGGCTAGGTCTCTCCACGCGTTCAGCTCCGCTGGGCAAGCACGCACTCCCAGCAGGGCTCACCGGCGACGGAATCATGGAGCGACTTACCGCGGGGGAAAGCCTGAGAGGCATCGCGACCGCTACCGGGGTGTCACGTCAGGTGCTCGCGGACGAACTCGTCGCTTGCGGTCATCCGCTACCGAAGGTGGGCCGACGGACTCTCCCGATCCCATCCGCCGAGTGGCTTACCGACGCGTACTCGAGGCGGACCGCGGAGGACATCGGAAACGAGTTCGGGGTATCGAAGGCGACAGTCCGGCGCTGGCTCCTGATGTACGGGATACCAACACGCGGGCGGGGAGCTGCAAGCCACGGAGGAGTCGTCCGATCGCTTGGGCTGCCGGAACCGCTGCGGGCAGCAGTGGGGCCGCTCCGCGGAGCCCAGCGCCTCGAGCGATTCCTCACCGTGGCGGCATACGAGACGCTCGTGGAGGCGTCAGTATATCTGCGGATCGATCTGGCGTCACTGCGCCAGCAGATGCACCTGCTCAACGAGCACCTCGGTGTGAGAGCCGTTGTATGGGACAACCCGTCGGAGCCGCACTCGATCACTCCGCTCGGCGAGGAGCTGCGCCGCCAAGCCCTGGAGCATCGCTCGAGTTGGCACCCCGAGGAAATGGACAACTAGAGAGCACCGGTTAGGCTTCGCCGCGCGTCAAAAGGCCCCGAAAGTGGCCCAATCGAGTGACTGGAGTGGACAACTTGCCTGACAATTGGACAACTCCAGTGACTTCCTACAGGCGGTAGCCCCATCCGCGCGCAGCGCGGGGGGCTGTCACACCGCAGGCCGCGCGCCCGCCGCGGCCCCTAGTTTCCGGGCGTGAGCGCTTCAGGGGACGCGACGACGACGCCCGTTCGCATCGGAATCAACGGCTTCGGCCGCATGGGCCGCCTGGCCCTGCGCGCGGCCAACGACTGGCCCGGCATCGACATCGCGCACATCAACGAGCTGAAGGGCGGCGCGGCCACGGCCGCGCACCTGCTGGAGTTCGACTCCGTTCACGGCCGCTGGCACCGCGACATCGGCGCCACCGGCGACGCCGTGCTGGTGGATGGGCGCGCGATCGGCTTCACCGACCACGCCGCGCCCGGGGACATCCCCTGGGGCGACCTTGGCGTGGACATCGTGCTCGAGGCCACCGGCAGGTTCCGCACGCCCGAATCTCTGCAGGGGCACTTCGACGCCGGCGCGCGCGCCGTGGTGGTGGCCGCGCCGGTGAAGGACCCCTCGGCGCTGAACGTGGTGGTGGGCGTGAACGACCACCTGTACGACCCCGCCACCCACCGCGTGGTGACCGCCGCGTCGTGCACCACCAACTGCCTGGCGCCCGTGGTGAAGGTGCTGCACGAGGGCATCGGAATACGCCACGGGCTCATCACCACCCTGCACGACCTCACCAACACCCAGGTGGTGGTGGACGCCCCGCACAAGGACCTCCGCCGGGCGCGGGCCGCCGGCCTGTCGCTGATTCCCACCACCACGGGGTCGGCCACGGCGATCGCGATGATCTTCCCCGAGCTGCAGGGGCGGCTGAACGGCGTCGCGGTTCGCGTGCCACTGCTCAACGCATCGCTCACCGACTGCGTGTTCGAGATGGACCGCCAGACCACCGTGGATGAGGTGAACGGCCTGCTGCGGCAGGCGGCAGAGGGCCCCCTGCGGGGAATCCTGGGCTTCGAGACCCGCCCCCTCGTGAGCGTGGACTACCGCGACGATCCGCGGTCGTCCATCGTGGATGCCCCGTCCACGATGGTGGTGAACGGCACGCAGGTGAAGGTGCTGGCCTGGTACGACAACGAGTGGGGCTACGCCAACCGGTGGGCCGAGCTCGCGCGCATCGTCGCCACCCACCCGGGCGGGCTGCCCAGCCCATGAGCGCGGAGGGCGGCACCGGCGACGTGCGCACCTACGCGTACGTCACCGCCGCGTACTGGGCCGACACCATCACCGATGGCGCCATACGCGTCCTCGTCCTCTTCTACTTCTACCAACTGGGCTACAGCCCGCTGCAGGTGGCATCCCTGTTCATCTTCTACGAGGTGTTCGGGGTCATCACCAACCTGTTCGGGGGATGGATCGCCGCCCGGTGGGGGCTGAAGTCGACGCTGGTAGGCGGGCTGTCGCTGCAGATCGGCGCCCTGCTGATGCTGGCCCTGGCGCCCACCGCATGGCTGGTGGTGCCCTACGTGATGGTGTCGCAGGCCGTGAGCGGCGTGGCCAAGGACCTCACGAAGATGAGCTCCAAGAGCGCCGTGAAGATGGTGGTGCCCGAGGGGGCATCCGATGCCCTGTTCCGCTGGGTGGCAGTGCTGACGGGATCGAAGAACGCCCTGAAGGGCGTGGGCTTCTTCCTGGGTGGCGTGCTGCTGAGCACCGTGGGCTTCAAGCCGGCGCTCGCCATGCTCGCCGTGCTGGTGGGCGCCGCCCTCGTGATGGTGCTGGTGGCCGTGCACGGCGGGCTGGGCCGGGGCAGTGCGAAGGCCCGCTTCTCGCACATGTTCTCGAACAACCGCGCGGTGAACCTGCTCTCGGCCGCGCGCGTGTTCCTGTTCGCATCGCGCGACGTGTGGTTCGTGGTGGGCCTGCCGGTGTACCTGCGAAGCGTGCTGGGCTGGAGCTTCTGGGAGGTCGGCGGGTTCATGGCCATCTGGGTGATCGGCTACGGCATCGTGCAGGGGCTCGCCCCCCGGCTGCTGCGCCGGCCCGGCGGGCAGGTGCCGTCGGGGTTCACCGCCGCGTGGCTGGCCTTCGTGCTGGCCATCTTCCCCGCCGGCATCGCCATCGCCCTTGCCACCGGCACCGACGCCACCACGGTGCTGGTGGTCGGGCTCATCCTCTTCGGCGTCGTCTTCGCCCTCAACTCGGCCGTGCACTCGTTCCTCATCCTGCACTACGCAGAGGGCGACCGCGTGGCCATGAACGTGGGCTTCTATTACATGGCGAACGCCGGCGGGCGGCTGGCCGGCACGCTGCTGTCGGGGCTGCTCTACCAGTGGCAGGGGCTCGAGGCATGCCTGTGGGCCAGCGCCATCATGGTGCTGGCGGCCGGCGCGATATCTCTGGCGCTGCCGCGCACCGGTGGCACCGCCCTGCGACACCGGGGCACGGTGACCGCGGAGGTTGATGCCGCGGGGGCCCGGGGGTAGGAGACCGGGGTAGGGCCCGACCCGTCCACGAGGACAGGGTGCGACTGTCCGGGCAGTCGTTGGCAGGGCTACCGATAGTCGCTGGAATCTTCCTTACCCATACGACGGGCAAGTGAAGGGGACACCCGATGACCAGCACCCAGCACTCATTTGACGTGGCCGCACCAGAGCCTGCGGAGCGCACGACCCGGGTCGGCATCGTCGACGAGTACCCGGCGCAGGTGGAGGGCGTGGCCCGCGCCATCGCCGAGGCCCGCGGCATGCAGGTGGTCATGACGGCCACGTCTGGCAAGGCCGCCCTCAGCGCCATCCACGAGGCCCGCCCCGACGTGGTGATCATCGAGCCGTGGATGCGCAGTGGCGACGGCATCACGTGCGCCGCGCAGATCTCCCGCGACTACCCGGAGATCACGCTTGTGGCGCTGTCGCGCCTGTGGGACGAGGACCACGTGGTGGAGAGCCAGTCGACCGGCATGGTGGCCCACCTGCCCAAGACCGTGGACCTGAACGACCTGCCGGCCCTGCTGCGCCAGGCGATATCGGGCATCGAGGTGCGCCCACCCACCAACCGCAGCGCGGGCTCGCAGGCATCGCTCACCAACCGTGAGCGCGAGGTTCTGCGTCTGGCAAGCCAGGGGATGTCGAACACGGACATCGCCCACGAGCTGTTCGTCACCGAGCAGACCGTCAAGTTCCACCTGTCCAACGTGTACCGCAAGCTGGGAGTGCACAACCGCACGCAGGCCAGCCACAGGGCGGCACGGGCGGGAATCCTGGGCTGATCCGCCGAGGGGTGGCGGCCGGGTAGCGGTGGGAACTTTGCGACCTTTTCCACAGTTTTGGTATCAGGACTAAAGTCAGCGCAGTGTCTGCTGCCGATGGAGAGATGGGGCCTGATGCTCCATCCATCAACCGCATTGCGGTACTCGACGAGTATCCGCTGTGGGTTGATGCCCTGGCAACGGCGCTGGACCAGGACGACACCTTCTCGGTCGACGTGAGAGCCCACTCCGGATCAGAACTGCTCGACGGCCTGTCCTCCCACCCGTGCGACGTGGTTGTCGCGGAGCCGTGGCTGAGGAGCGGCGACGGCCTGGCGGCGCTGCAGCAGGTGTCGGCCACGAGCCCCGGCCTCACCATCGTCGCCCTTTCGCGCGTGTGGACCGATGACCACGTGCGCCAGGTGATGGATCTCGGCGCGCGCGCCTACCTGCCCAAGTCGACCCCGCCGGCGATACTGCCCGACCTCATCCGGGGCGCCATGGCCGGGATGACCACCTTCCCCGTGGCTCCCGACGCACTGCAGGGCGCCACCTCCCTGACCCCACGCGAGCTCGAGGTACTGGCCATGGCGGCCGACGGGCACGACAACCGCGCCATCGCGGCGGCGTTGTTCATCTCGGAGCGCACGGTGAAGTTCCACCTGCAGAACGCCTACCGCAAGCTGGGGGCACACAACCGCACCGAGGCCTCGGCCATCGCCCGCAAGCGGGGGATGGTGCCGTGAGCATGGGCGTGGTGAGAATCGACGCCGGCGGCCTGATCGTCGGGTTCGACCCCGGGGCCGAGATGATCCTGGGCCACAGCGCCGATCGGGTGATGGGCCTGCCCATGGCGCCGCTCATCATCCCCGAGCCGCTCCGGGCAGCCCACCACGACGGCATGGATCGCTTCCTGCGAACCGGCGAGCCCTTCCTCATCGGCCGCACCATCGAGATAACCGCGCAGCACGCCAATGGATCGGTGCTGCCCGTGGAGCTCACCCTCACCCTGGAGTCGGAGGATCCCCTGGTGATCGCCGGGCTGCTGCGGCACCTCGACGCCTGAGGCAAAGGCCCGCGCCGACCCTTCCCTGGGAAGCGCATCAATACTTGCGCATACAGGCTTTGTAACGATCACTACACACTGCAACACCTGACCGTTCAGGTGTTGTCCAGCTTTCGGAGAGCATAGGTTGCAGCCATCAGACGCCCCGAGGTTTGGGGCGTCTTCCTATGACACCGAAAGGATCAGAAGTGGCTGACAACCAGTTCGCCGTTTCGTACGTCCCCGGCATGGAGACCGGCGAGATTCCGCCGTCGCCCGTGGACCGTGATGAGAAGACGGCCATGATCTACAGCCTCGTCGACCCCATCTGGGACATCGACACGCTGCCGCTGACCTACACCAACTCCCGTTGGAGCGCGTTCTTCTACCGCGTCGACGAGAAGCGCCTTCGCCGTGTCATCCCCGATTGCATGGAGATCGAGGACGACATCGTCGAGCACTGGTACGTGGACCACCGCAACACGATGCTTGGTCCGTACGGCGAGTGGGGCCTCACCGTGGCCTGCTCCCACAAGGCCGGCGACGGCAAGACGTACTACGGCGGGTACTACCCCTACATGTACCTGACCCAGGACGCCGCGGTTGACGCCGGTCGCGTCCTCGGCTTCCCGAAGAAGCAGGCCTTCATCCGCGTCCTCGAGCACGGTGGCTCGCCTGACGACGGTTACGGCGTGTACGACGGCAAGGACTGGAAGTGGAACCACTTCTCGTTCCTGATGATCCGCAACGGCTACGTGATCCACTCGGCCATCGGCAAGTACGACGACGCCGAGCTGAGCGCGAAGCCCGCTTTCTACGGCAACACCGAGTACGGCCGTCTGAACATGAAGGTCGTCACCTCGCCTGACCTGGCTCAGTCGGAGTGGCAGCTCGTGTACCTGCCTTCGCTCGTGACCAAGGACCTCGCGACTGCCATGGGCCGTCCCGAGACCGAGGGTTCGCACCGCTTCCAGGTGAAGCCCGAGTCGATCCGCACCGCTTCGCCGGACCAGATCGAGTGGTTCCAGCAGGCGACGCCGTTCGACAACGTCGGTGCCGAGCTCCCCGTCGCCGAGATGATCGGTCTCATGACCTTCTCGTTCGACCTCATCATCCCGGCCGGTCAGACCATCTGGAGCGAGACCTACCACCGCGACGCCACGTGGGCCGGCGCCGCCAAGCCGTACCGCTTCGGCCTGCGTAACCGCTTCCCGAAGCCCGTCGGTCTCGGCGCCTAGTCACCCGGATAAGAGAGGACTTCCCAAATGGGACAGATTGTTGACATCACCTCGACCCCCTGGGTCGACTCGGGCGACGCGCCGCCGCTGGCGCTCGACCGCGACAAGCGCGACATCATCAGCCAGGGTATCGCTGACCCGCTTGTCGACTACGACATCGTTCCGCTCACGTACACGAACAGCCGCTGGTCGGCGTTCTTCTACCGTGCGGACGAGAAGGACCTGAAGCACGTCCTTCCCAAGTGCCTCGACGTCGAGGACGACGTGGTCGAGTTCTGGTACGTCGACCACCTTCACACGGGTCTCGGCCCGTACGGCGAGTTCGGCCTCACCATGGCCGTCAGCCACAAGGCCGGCGACGGCAAGACGTACTACGGCGGGTACTACCCGTACATGTACCTCACGCAGGACGCCGCTGTGTTCGCAGGCCGTGAGCCCTTCGGTTTCCCGAAGAAGATCGCCTACATCGTCACCCAGGAGCACGGTGGCAAGGAGGACGACGGCTACGGTGGGTTCGGCAACGACTACTTCAACTTCACGATGGAGCGTCGCGGCTACCTCATGCACACGGCAACGGGTCGTTACGACGACGCCGAGCTGAGCGCGAAGCCGGTCTTCTACGGCGACCCGAACTACGGCCGCATGAACCTGCGCCTGGTGACGGACCCGTCGCTGAAGAGCACGAAGTGGGACCTGACGTACCTCCCCAGCGAGGTCACCAAGGCGACCGCCGCGGCCATGGGCCGTCCGGAGACCGAGGGTCAGCACCGCTTCCAGCTGAAGCCCGAGTCGATCCGCACCGCTTCGGC
>CAMCDF010000073.1 GCA_945873475.1 Bifidobacterium breve
GCGCGATCGGGTCCCCGCATGAAGAAGGCCCGCATCGACAGCGTGCGCTCGCCCGCATGGGCGGCCACGGCGACCACGCCACGCTTCACCGACGGCACGCGGATCGACCATTCGTCGGCACCGAGCCTCTCGGCATCGACGCCGATGCCGTCGAGCCACACCTGCACGAGCGCCGCGCCATCTCCCATGGGGGCAACGTAGCGGCCGCCGCTCGTACGATGTGATCGTGCGGATGGTGCTGCAGAGGGTGACCGAGGCCCGGGTGCACGTGGCGGGTCGCCTCGTGGACTCCATCGGGCCGGGCTACCTCCTGCTGGTGGGCGTGGAGCACGACGACGATGTCGCCGTTGCCCACCGCATGGCCGCGAAGGTGGCTGCGCTGCGGCTGTTCCCGGGAGAGGACGCCCGCGCCTTCGACCGCACCCTCGCGCAAGCGGGGGGTTCCGCGCTGGTGGTGAGCCAGTTCACGCTCATGGGGGATGTGCGGCGGGGAAACCGGCCGTCATGGGCGGCCGCTGCTGCGCCGGCGCACGCCGAGCCGTTGGTGGAGGCCGTGGCGCAGGGATTGCGTGATGCGGGGATCTCCGTGGGTACCGGGGAGTTCGGGGCGACGATGGAGGTGTCGCTGGTGAACGACGGCCCCGTGACGCTGATGCTCGATTCGTCCGATATGGGCGGCCCGCGGCGCGGATAGCGCTGCGTGGGGCGTGTGATACCCTCGCCGGGCTGCCAGCAGTACACAGGCGGCACCCGGAGGAGCGGGTCGGGAGACCCGCTTTTTTGTTGGCATTTATCGATGGGTGGGGGCACGACGGCCGAGACGGCGACAGCGATCGAGCAGCAGGTGGAGGACCTCCTGGCCAGGGAGATCCCGGAGGTCGACCTCCGGGCCGTCGGCGTTGGAGGGCGAGCCGGGTCCGGCGTGCTGACGGTGGTCATCGACCACCCGGTGCGCGTGGACCACGAGCTCTGCGCCCGCGTCACCCGCCTGCTCGACGAGGTCGGCCTTCGGGACCGGTACGCCGTGGAGGTATCATCCCCCGGGCCCGAGCCGCCGCTCCGGGTGACAAGCCACTTCGTCGCCGCCATCGGCGAGACGGTGAAGCTGGCGGTCGAGCCCGGGAGCGTCCCGAGCGCGACGAAGTCGGTGTCGGGGATCCTCACCGAGGTGGGCGACGACGCCCTCACAGTCGAGACCCCGGCGGGGTCGCTCGTCGTTCCGCGCGAAGCGGTGCGACGGGCGCGGATGGTGAAGAGGAACCAATGTGGCGAATGACGGCAGGAGCCTGAGTTGAACCGCGAGATCATCGAGGCGATCAAGCAGATCGAGCGCGAGAAGGGGATCAGTTCCGAGACCCTCCTCGTGGCTCTCGAGGATGCCCTCCTCGCCGCGTACCGCAAGACCCCCGGGGCCGTTGAGTGGGCCCGCGTGGACATCGACCGTGACACCGGCGAGATGCAGGTGAACCAGCTCGTGCTGCCCGAGGGCGTCGAGCTGAAGACCCTCCCGCGTCCCGAGCCGGAGATCCCCGAGGGCGTTGACCCCGAGGAGTTCGAGCCGCCGCCGCCGGACATCGACTGGTCGGCCTACGGGCCCGACGAGATCCGCCCGGTCAGCGTGACCACCGACAACTTCGGTCGCATCGCCGCCCAGACGGCCAAGCAGGTCATCCTGCAGCGCATTCGCGAGGCCGAGCGCGAGATGATGTACGAGGAGTACGTCGACCGCGTTGGCGAGGTCGTCAACGGCATCATCCAGCAGTCCGATCACCGCTACACGCTGGTCGACCTGGGCCGCGTCGAGGCGCTGCTGCCGGCGAGCGAGCAGGTGCCGGGCGAGCGGTACGACCACGGCGCGCGCATCAAGGCCGTCATCGTGGACGTGCGTTCCTCGAACAAGGGCCCGCAGGTCATCCTGAGCCGCCGCTCCGACGAGATCATCAAGCGCCTGTTCGAGCTCGAGGTCCCCGAGATCGCAGACGGCCTGGTGGAGATCCGCAACGTGGCCCGCGAGGCCGGCTGGCGTTCCAAGATCGCCGTCGTGTCGAACGTGCAGGGCGTGGATCCCGTCGGCGCCTGCGTGGGCCCCCGGGGTTCGCGCGTGCGCATGGTGGTGTCGGAACTGCGCGGCGAGAAGATCGACATCATCCCGTTCAATGATGAGCCGGCCCGGTACGTGGCGAAGGCGCTGTCGCCCGCCCGCGTGCGCGAGGTGCTCGTGGACGACGAGGCCCGGCAGGCCGTGGTCATCGTCCCCGACGACCAGCTGTCGCTGGCCATCGGCAAGGAGGGCATGAACGCCCGCCTCGCCGCCCGCCTCACCGGATGGCGCATCGACATCAAGAGCGAGTCGACCTTCGCCTCCGAGGAGGAGCGCGACGACTACTCCGACGAGCTCGAGGGCGGGGTGGCCAGGTGCTCCCACATCCTCCAGAACGGCAGGCGCTGCCCGAACGCGGTGCTGCCGGGCACGCGCCACTGCGGCCTGCCCGGGCACGACCAGCCCCAGGCAGAGGCCCCTGCGGCCCCCGAGGGTGATGAGTCCGCTGAGCCAGCCGATTCCGAGGCAGTCGAGCCCGCGGTCGAGGCAGACGTCGCAGTCGAGGCCGTGGAGGCCGCGGAGGCCGTGGAGGCCGAGGCGGAAGCCGATGGGGTTGCGGTCGAGGTGGCCGAGCCCGAGGTGGCCGACGAGGCCGTCGCGGTGGCCGCGGATGAGGAGGCGGCGGACGAGTGAGCCCGGGCGCCAATCCCGCCACGTTCCCGAGCGCACCTGCATCGGGTGCCGAAGGCGTGCGCCCCGGCACGAGCTGGTGCGGTTCGCGGCGGTGCGGGATGGTGAACGGCTCGTGCTGGTGAGGGATGATGGCGGCCTGGGTGGCCGCGGGGTCTACACGTGTGCTTCGCGCACGTGCTTTGAGACGGCGCTCGCGCGTCGCGGGTTCGCCCGGGCAGCGCGCGCCGATGTGAAGGTTGACGCGAGCCTGGCGGACGGGCTGGGCAACGGAGAGGCAGTGGGGGGCGCATGAGCGACAAGAAGCGTGTGTACGAGATCGCCAAGGAGGAGGGCCTCCCGAGCGCCAATGTCCTGCAGCGCCTTCAGCGCGCGGGTATGGACGTGAAGACGGCGTCGTCGACCGTGGATGTCGCGTGGGCCCTGCACATCCTGTCGCCGAACCGTCATCCGAAGCCCGAGGGCGAGATGCCCAACCCGGAGCCGAAGAAGAAGGCGGCGCCGCGCAAGAAGAAGGTGGAGGAGCCCGCCGCCGAGGCCGCCCCTGCCGAGGAGCCCGCGACCGAGACGCCCGCGCCCCCGGCCGAGCCGGTGGCCGCCGAGCCCACGCCGGAGCCCGCGCCCGAGCCCGCACCCGAGCCCGTGGCCGAGGTGACACCGGAGCCCGTTGCCGACGTGACACCGGAGCCCGCACCCGTGGCCGCCGAGGAGCCGACGGCTGCCGAGACGCCCGCACCGGCCGAGCAGGCCGTCCCGGAGCCCGTGGCGGTCGAGCCGGAGCCCGACATCGCGCCCGAGCCGGAGGCCGCGCCCGAGCCCGCACCCGCGGCCGAGGCGGAGCCTGCTCCGGCAGCCGACGCCACCCCGGCAGCAGAGGCCGAACCCGCGGCGGCGGCCGTGGAGGATGCCGCCCCCGGGCCAGAAGGCAAGGCGCCGCCCGAGGAGCCCAAGGGCGAGGAGCGCATCCCGCCCAAGCGCGCCCCCGAGAAGATCGTGCTGCCGCCGCCCAGGCGTGACTCCCCGCCGCCGCCGGCGGCGGCCCCTGCGCCCGCGCCCCAGCAGGGCGGTTACGGTGCCGGCCCCGGATCGGGGCACCCCGGCGACCGCGGACGCTCGGGCACCCTGCCGCCTCGCGGTACCGGCGGAATCGGACGTCCCGGCGGTGCGGGTGGCCGCGGCCGCAAGCGCCGCGTGGTCATCGACGCCCAGGCCGGGCGCCGTCAGGGCGGGGGAGGCCGTGATCGCCGCGACAAGCGTGGCGGCGGCAAGGACCACTCGGACGCCCAGGCGCAGCCGCAGATGAACCCGGCGGACATGCCGCCGGCCGACATCCGTTCGGGTGCCACGGTCAAGGACCTCGCCGAGGGTCTCGGCATTCCCACGGCCCAGATCATCAAGTTCATGATGAACATGGGCGAGCTGGTGACCATCACGCAGTCGCTGTCGGATGACGCCATCGAGCTCATCGCGGCCGATGTCGAGCGCAAGATCAACATCATCCACGCCGAGGAGGAGCCCGACCTCGAGGTCAACGCCGAGGACGACCCGGCAGACCTGGTGGCGCGGGCCCCCGTGGTGACGGTGATGGGCCACGTGGACCACGGCAAGACGTCCCTGCTCGACGCCATCAGGCGCACGGAGGTAGCCGCGGGCGAGGCCGGCGGCATCACCCAGCACATCGGTGCGTATCAGGTGCACCACAGGGCACGCGAGGTCACGTTCCTCGACACGCCGGGCCACGAGGCGTTCACCGCCATGCGTGCCCGTGGCGCCAAGATCACCGACGTCGCGGTCATCGTGGTGGCCGCCGACGACGGCGTGATGCCCCAGACGATCGAGGCGATCGACCACGCCCGTGCGGCCGAGGTGCCGTTCGTGGTGGCGATCAACAAGATCGACAAGGAGAACGCCAACCCGGACAAGGTGAAGCAGGAGCTCTCCACCCACGAGGTGATCCCCACCGACTGGGGCGGCGCCACGGAGTTCGTGAACGTGTCGGCGCAGAGGGGCGATGGCCTCGAGGATCTTCTCGAGACCGTGCTGCTGGTTGCAGACGCCGACGCGGACCCCAAGTCGAACCCCGCGGCAGAGGCCTCGGGCACCGTTGTGGAGTCGCGCCTCGACCCGGGCCGCGGCCCGGTCTGCACCCTGCTCGTTCAGCGCGGCACCATGCGCGTGGGCGACATCCTGGTGGTGGGTGAGACCTTCGGTCGCGTACGCGCGATGCTCGACTACAACGGCGAGCCCCTCATCGAGGCCACGCCCTCGGTGCCGGTGGAGATCCTCGGTCTGGACGGCGTGCCCGACGCGGGCGAGAAGTTCCGCGTGGTCGAGAACGAGCGCCTCGCGCGCCAGATCGCCGCCACCCGAAGCCAGCGCCTGCGCTCGGAGGAGCTCGCGAACCGGCGACCGGTGTCGCTGGAGGACCTCTTCGCACGCATCCAGGAGGGCGGGCTCAAGGAGCTCAACCTCATCATCAAGGGAGACGTGCAGGGATCCGTGGGCGCGCTGGAGGACGCCCTCAACAAGGTCGAGCAGACCGAGGTGCGCCTGCGCATCATCCACACCGGCGTGGGTGCCGTGACCGAGAGCGACGTCATGCTGGCGGCGGCCTCCCAGGCCATCGTCATCGGGTTCAACGTGCGCCCCAGGCCCGAGGCCAGGATGCTGGCCGAGCGCGAGGGCGTGGACATCCGCACCTACCGCGTGATCTACCGGGCCATCGAGGACGTCCGCGACGCCCTCGTGGGTCTGCTCGAGCCGGACATCGTCGAGGAGCCCATGGGCTCGCTCGAGGTGCGCGCCACGTTCAAGGCCAGCCGCCTCGGCACGATCGCCGGTTGCTATGTGACCGACGGAGTCGTGCGGCGCGGGTCGGACTGCCGCCTGGTGCGCGACGGCACGGTGGTGCACACCGGCAAGATCGGCTCGCTCCGGCGCGTCGACGACGACGTCCGCGAGGTGCTGCAGGGCTTCGAGTGCGGCGTGCTGCTGGAGGACTACAACGACGTCAAGGAGGGCGACGAGATCGAGGTCTTCGAGCTCAAGGAGGTCGCGCGCACCGCGCAGGCCGCCGCGCCCGTGACGGCCGAGGCCGGCGAGTAGCCCCCGGTACGGCGCGGATGCCATGGGCGCCGGTTTCGTGGGAATCCTCACCGTTGACCTCCACCTTCCGGAGGCCGCATCGCTCAAGCAGAAGCGGCGGGAGGTGCTGCGCGTGAAGCAGGGCCTTGCCCGCCACTGCGGCGCGAGCGTGGCAGAGGTCGACCACCACGATCTCTGGCAGCGCTGCCGGCTGTCGCTGGCGGTCGTCGCCCGCGATGCCGGAGAGGCCGCCGGCATGCTCGAGCAGGTGTCGCGGCGTCTTGAGTCGGACAGGGAGTGGCAGGTGCTGGGCGAGGAGCGTGAGGTTCTCGAGGTGGGGGAGGCCATGGCATGAGCGCCCCCCGGCAGAGGCAGCGCAGGGCGAATGAGGCCATCCGCGAGGTCATCGGCGCCGCGCTGCTCACGGAGCTCGCCGATCCCCGCCTGCAGATGGTGACCATCACGTCGGTGGAGACCAGCCCCGACCTCGGTCGGGCGAAGGTGTACTGGACGGTGCTCGACCCGAAGAAGGCGGACGCCGCCGGGGCGGCGCTGGAATCGGCACGGGGAGTACTGCAGGGCCGCGTGGCCCGGGCCCTGAAGAGCCGCCAGACCCCGCACCTGGTCTTCGTGCTCGACGAGTTGCAGGATCACGCACGCAGGCTCACCGCGCTCATCGACGAGGTCGCCCCCGACGGGCCGCTGCCCGAGGACGAGCCCTCGTGAGCCACGCCCATCACCACGACCGCCCTCCCGGGGAGCGGGTGGGGGCTGACCGCGTGGCCGCGGAACTCGCGGTGCCGGGCCGTAAGTTCACCGTGAGCACCCATCGCAAGCCCGACGGCGACGCCGCCGGCTCGATGATCGGCCTCTCGCGGATCCTGCGCGGCCTCGGGCACGACGTGGTGATGTGGCATGTGGAGGGCCCGGGGCTGCCCGACCACCTGGCGTGGCTGCTGGAGCCCGGCGAGGAGGTCCTGGGCGGCGAGGTGCCCGACCACGGCGACCGCGTGCTCGTGGCGGTCGACTCGGCCACGTCCCATCGGCTGACCGACGGCGACCCATGCGACCTGGGCACGCCGATCGTCAACATCGACCACCATCACGACAACCCGGCGTGGGGCGACCTGAACCTGATCGATGGCGGAGCGTCCAGCACCGCCGAGCTGGTGGTGCGGGTGGCCGACGCGCTGGACGTGGACATCGATGAGTCGGTTGCGCTGCCCCTGTACGTGGGGCTTGTGACCGACACCGGCCGGTTCTCGTACTCGAGCACGGGCCCCGAGGCGCACGTGGCCGCCGCCCGGTTCGTCGAGGCCGGGGTCGACCCCGGATCCGTGTACCGCCGTCTGTACGAGGGAACCCCGCTGGGCGACCTGAAGCTGATGGGGCGGGCGGTGGCATCGGCCCGCCCCGAGCTGGGCGGTCGGCTTGTGGTGACGGTCATCGACGAGCGGGATGTCCGGGAATCCGGCGGCAGCGACTCCGATGGCGTGGTCGAGGCCCTGCGCAGTGCGGCCGGCGCCGAGGTGGCGGCCGTGATCCGGGAGGCGGCGCCCGGCGAGTGGAGGGTGTCGACCCGGGCCTCGGGTGAGGCCTTCGACGTCTCCGCCATCGCGGCCCTCGAGGGTGGCGGCGGCCATCGCGCCGCCGCAGGGTTCACGTCGCACCGCGACCCCGAGGACATCATCGCCCTCATCCGCGACGCCATGGTCGCGCAGGGTGCCTGAATGGCCCGCACGATCGACGTGCCCCCCGGCGCGATCCTGGTGGACAAGCCTGCGGGGCCCACATCGCACGACATCGTTGCCGAGTGCCGCAGGCGCCTCGGGCGACCGAAGGTGGGGCACACCGGCACCCTCGATCCATTCGCGACAGGGCTCATGGTGATCCTCGTGGGTCGCGCCACGCGTCTGGCCCCGTTTCTGAGCGGCCTCGACAAGACCTACCTGGCGGGCGTCCGCTTCGGCGCGCGATCGGAGTCGGGTGACCCGGAGGGGCCCATCACCCCCGGTGGTGAGCCGCCCGACGAGGCCGCGCTGCGGACCGCCCTGGCCGGCATGGTGGGCGAGAGCCTGCAGCAGGTGCCCGCGTTGTCTGCGGTGAAGGTGGACGGCGAACGCCTCTATGCGATCACCCGGCGTGGCGCCGAGGTCGAACGTCCCACGAGAACGGTCGTCGTCGAGCGCGCCGATCTGGTCTCCTACGACCCGATGAGCGGCGTGGCGCAGGTGGAATTCCGGTGCGGGTCAGGCACATACGTGCGCCAGTTGGCGACCGACCTGGGCGAGGCGCTCGGATGCGGCGCCTACTGCGAGTCGCTGCGCCGCACGGAGGTGGGGCAACTCCACGTGGCCCATGCCATGGCGCCGGCCGACGTCGCGCCCGGCTGCGCGATGGATCCCCTCGGGGTCATCGGGCATATCCCGGTGGTGCACGTGGACCCCGCCGGGGCAGAGGATGTGGCGCACGGGCGCGCGGTCACCGCAGGCACCGGTGACGCCCCAGGAACGGTGGCGATCGCGTGCGACGGCCACCTGCTCGCCATGGGCGAGCGGGCCGACGGGCGCGTGCGCCCCAGGGTCGTGCTGGCGTGATGAAGCGCTATCAGTCGATCGGTGAGCTGCCGCTCGGCGAGGAGCGCCGCGTGGTGGCCATCGGCACGTTCGACGGTGTGCACCTGGGGCACCAGGCGATCATCGGGCGCGCCATCGAGCGCGCGAGGGAGCGCGGTCTGCAGTCGATGGTGCTCACCTTCGAGCCGAACCCCCTGGCCATCCTCCGGCCTGAACTCGCGCCGGCGGTACTGACCGAGCCGGCGCTCAAGGCCCAGCTGATCGAGGCCCTCGGCGCCGACGCCCTGCTGGTGGTGCAGTTCACGCAGGCGTTCTCGAGGATCCGCGCAGATCGCTTCGCGGAGATGCTGGGGTCGGCCCCGCTGAGCGCCGAGAGCATCGTGGTGGGCGCGAACTTCCGCTTCGGGCACGGGGGATCAGGCACGGTGGCGTATCTCCAGCGCCTCGGCCGCGCGCGCGGTCTCATCGTCGAGAGCCCCTCGACGATCGTGAGCCCCGACGGCAAGCCCGTGTCATCCACCCGTGTGCGGCGCCTCGTGGCACAGGGTCAGGTGGCCGACGTCATCCCGTTGCTCGGACGACCCCACTCGGTCGAGGGCATGGTGGTTCCGGGAGAGCAGCGTGGCCGCGAGATGGGTCTGCCCACCGCGAACGTGTCGGTGCCGCCCGAGGTGGCCCTGCCGAGCCGGGG
>CAMCDF010000074.1 GCA_945873475.1 Bifidobacterium breve
CAAGTGCCTCGCGGCCATCCCCCACCTGCACGTCGAGCCGCGGCACATCGTCAAGCATCAGGTGGTCGCGCGATATCTGAACGATTCCCGCATCGCGCTCCACCACGCGCACGCGGGCGCGGCGGCGGGTGGCCACCAGGTAGCGCGCCAGGGTGCAGGGCCCGCCCCCCACCTGGAATGCGTCGAGGGCGTCGCGCGTCGGGAACATGGCGTCGATCACCCCGACCAGATGCCGCAGGTACTCGAAGCGGATGCGCGTGGGGTCGGCCAGGTCCACGTGACTGGCCTCCACCCCATCCATCAGCAGCAGCCGCCCTCCCGGATGCTCGGGTTCCCGGTCCGCACGGATCTCCACAGTCACGAAGTCCGCACTAATCGGAAACGAAGGCGCACGAGGAAGACCCATTCCCCCATTCTGGCGGGCGACAGCCCCCTGTGGACCCGGTGCCTGTCACCGGGTCCACAGGGGGCAGGTCGGGGTCAGGCGAGCAGTCGGCCTCCGTCCACCACCACCTGCGATCCGGTCATGTACTCCGACAGCGGCGAGGCCAGGAACAGGACCGCGCGCGCGATCTCATCGGGGTCGCCCATTCGGCCCATCGGGATGCGGGCGGAGAAGGCCGCGATGGCCTCCGAGGTGTCGGCGCCCATGTCGCGCACGCCCTCGGTGAGCACCCCGCCCGGGGCCACCGCGTTCACCCGGATGCCGTGCGGGGCGAACTCGAGCGCCACGTTCTTGGTGAAGCCCCATACGGCGTGCTTGGAGGCGTCGTAGTGGGCAAGGCCCACCATCGAGGGGTGCAGGGCGTCGATGGAGGTGACGTTCACGATGGCCCCGCCACCGCCACGATCGGCCATGACCAGCGCGGCCTCCCTGGTGCACAGGAACACGCCGCGGAGGTTCACCGACACCACGCGGTCGAAGTCGGCCGTCTCCATCTCGAGCACCGGGCACGTGGGGAAGATGCCCGCGTTGTTCACCAGCACGTCGAGCCCGCCCATCCTGTCGACGCACGCGCGCACCACCGACTTGACGTCGGCCTCGTCCGACACGTCGGCGGGAGCCGCCTCGGCGGTGCCGCCCGCGGCGCGGATCTCGTCGGTCACGGCCAGGGCGAGGTCGGCGTCGAGGTCGGCCACCGCAACCGCGGCGCCGGCCTCGGCCAGCCTGAGGCCGATGGCGCGCCCGATGCCGCGACCGGCACCGGTGACCAGGGCCACCTTCCCCTCGAGCGAGATCAGGTCGGGCAGGGCAGTGCGTTCAGCCATGCGACAGTGCTACCAGACGACGACGCCCCGGCGGATGGCCGGGGCGTCGTGTGGAACCACGGAACGGCGCGAAGCGCCGGAAACCGTCAGACGTTGATCGAGTCGCGGTTGCCCGAGACCTCGGTGATGAGCTCGCCCATGACGTCCTTGGCGTCGCCGAACACCATGAGCGTCTTCTCGTTGAAGAAGAGCTCGTTCTCGACGCCGGCGAAGCCCGGCCGCATGGAGCGCTTGACCACCATGACCGTCGCCGCCTTGTCGACGTCGAGGATCGGCATGCCGTAGATGGGGCTGCTCTGGTCGTGACGCGCGGCCGGGTTGACCACGTCGTTCGCACCCAGCACCAGCACCACGTCCACCTGCGGGAACTCGGGGTTGATGTCCTCCATGTCCAGCAGCTGCTCGTACGGCACATTGGCCTCGGCCAGGAGCACATTCATGTGCCCCGGCATACGCCCTGCCACCGGATGGATGGCGTACTTGACCTCCACGCCCTCCTTCTCGAGGGTGTCGGCCAACTCGCGCACCTTGTGCTGGGCCTGGGCGACGGCCATGCCGTAGCCGGGCACGATCACCACGAGGCGGGCCATCTTCAGCAGGTCGCCGGCCTCGTCGAACGACGCCGAGCGGATGGACCCGATCTCCTGGTCGCCGACCGCCTGCTCGGTTGCCCCGAACGCGCCGAAGAGCACGTTGCGGAACGACCTGTTCATGGCGCGGCACATGATGATCGAGAGGATCAGGCCCGACATGCCGTCGAGCGCACCGGCCACGATCAGCAGGTTGTTCTCGAGCACGAAGCCCAGCAGCGCGGCGGCGATGCCGGCGTACGCGTTGAGCAGCGCGATGACCGTGGGCATGTCGGCGCCGCCGATCGGGATGATCAGCATCACGCCGAAGGCAAGACCGGCCGCGATGATGACCGGGATGGCCCACATCTGCGACGGGTCGGCGGCCAGGATGATGACTCCGGCCACCGCCACGGCCAGGATGGCGAAGTTGAGGGTCTTCTGCAGCGGGAACACGATGGGCCGCTGCGCGAGCCACTTGACCTCCTGCAACTTCCCGGCCGCCATGAGCGACCCGGTGAAGACCAGGGCTCCGAGCACGATCTCGATGCCCAGCACCGCCATGACGAACCAGCCGATGTCCGGCGTGGCATCGTAGAACTTGGCGATACCCACCAGGCCGGCTGCCAGTGCGCCGAAGGCGTGCGACAGCGCGATGCGCTGCGGCATGGCCGTCATGGGCACCAGCAGGCCCAGCGGCACGCCGATTGCGGCACCGATCAGCATGGCCACGGCGATGTAGATGTAGCCGGTGGTGGTGATGACCGGCAGCAGCAGCGTGCCGATGATGGCCAGCACGAAGCCGATCTCGCCGGCGAAGATGCCCTTGCGCGCCGTCTTGGCGTCGGACATCCACTTCAGCGAGAGGATGAATCCAAGGGCACCGGCCAGATACAGCAGGCTGATGAGGATGTACAGGCCCGTCTCGGTGCTCGGATCCGGGAAGAACGAGGTGGCCAGGGGAAGGAATTCGCTCACGACGCCACCTCTGCCTCGGCCGGCTCAGGCTTCTTGGGCTTCTCACGCGGCTTGAACATCCTGAGCATCTTGTCGGTGATGAGAAAGCCGCCGACCACGTTGATCATCGATGCGATGACGGCCACGAAGCCGAGGATCGTCGTGTAGGCGGTGTACTGACCGCCCAGCACCACGATGGACCCCACCAGCGAGATGGCCGACAGGGCGTTGGTGAGGGCCATGAGCGGGGTGTGCAGCAGGCGCGGCACACGACGGATCGTCTCGAAGCCCAGGAAACCCGCCAGGGCGAAGACGAACAACCCGGTCATGATGAACTCGACGCTGACGTTCACTTCGCGGCCTCCTCAGCAGCCGGGGTGTCGTCGGCCGCGGGCTCCGGCGCCGGGGGCTCCGGCTCGGGAAGCTTCTCGAGGCCCAGGGCCTCGCGCACGCGGTTGTTGACCACGTCGCCGCCGGCGGCGACGACGCTCTCCTTGATGACGTCGTCATCGACGCCGGTGTCGAGCTTGCCGCCGACCACCATGAGGCCGAGGAAGTTCGCCACGTTCTTGCCGAAAAGCTGGCTGGCGTGCACGGGGATCTCGCCCGGCAGGTTCACCACGCCGATCACCTTCACGCCGTCGACATCGACGATCTCGCCGGCGACGGTGGGCTCGCAGTTGCCGCCCTGCTCGGCGGCCAGGTCGACGATGACCGAGCCCGGGGCCATGCCCTTGATCATCTCGGTGGTGATGATGACCGGGGCGGTGCTGCCCTGCACCTGCGCGGTGGTGATGACCACGTCGCTCGCGGCGACGGTCTTGGCCATCAGCTCCTGCTGCTTCTTGATGGTCTCCTCGGAGAGCTGCTTGGCGTAGCCGCCCGAGCCCTCCTCCTGGCCGGTCTCAAGCGGAAGCTCCACGAACCGGGCTCCCAGCGACTCGACCTCCTCGCGCGCGGCGGGCCGCACGTCGTAGGCCTCCACGAGGGAACCCATGCGGCGCGAGGTGGCGATGGCGGCAAGGCCGGCCACGCCGGCGCCGACGATGAACACCTTCGCCGGGGCGATGGTTCCGGCGGCCGTGGTGAGCAGCGGGAACATCTTGGGGAGCTCGCTGGCCCCGATGAGCACGGCCTTGTAGCCGGCCACGGCGGCCTGCGACGACAGGATGTCCATCGACTGGGCACGCGTGCTGCGCGGCACCAGCTCGAGGGCGAACAGGGTGGCGCCGGTGCCGGCGATGGCCTTCACCAGCTCGGGGCGGGCGAACGGGGCAACGGCGCCGATGACCACCTGGCCCTGGCGCAGCTTCGAGAGCTCCGCGTTGGAGGCGTCGCCGTCCATCACGTTCACCTGCACCAGCACGTCGGCCGCGAAGGCGTCGTCGCGGGTGCCGATGCGCGCACCGCGATCGGTGAAGGCGGCGTCCGGATAGCCGGCGAGAGCGCCCGCCCCGGACTCGATCACTACGTCGAAGCCCGCCTTGGTGAGCTGGGGCAGTGCCGTCGGGGTGAGGGCCACGCGGGTCTCGCCCGCGCGGTTCTCCCGGGGCACTCCAACCACCATGCGCGGCGTGTCGGTTGTCGCCATCTCGCTCTTCCGGTCGGTCCCGTACCCCGAGCGCGCTAGCCGCGCGCCGCCGGGTGAGGCGTTGTCAGGGTGGATGTCGGGCGCTGGATCATTGACGCGTCACGCACTTCCCGGGGTACGCCTGAATGCGCAGTCTGACCCGGGAGGATGGGGATTGGTACATGAGTCTCACGGCGAGTGCAACGTGTGAGCTCGCCACCTCGGGACACCGGTCCCCTTGCGGGAAGTCCGAAGGACCTATGCGGGCGCTTCACCCACCGCACGGACGGCGTCGTCGAGGTCCTCATGGGACACCACGCCGCTTATCAGCAACCGCCCGTCCAGCACGATTCCGGGCACCCCGGTGATGCCCGCGGAGCCCGCCCACTCGGTCGATTCCGCCACGGCCGCCGCGTGCTCTCCGGCCTCCACGGCGATGAGCCCGGCCTCGGCGTCGAGGCCCTCGGCACGGGCGACATCCAGCAGCACATCCCACTGCGTGATGTCCCGCCCGTCGCGCCAGTAGGCGTCCATGATCGCCCCGTGCAGGCGCCTGTGCGAGCCATCCCCGAGCGACCTGGCCCACTCGGTCAACTCGAGCGCCCGGCGGCTGCGCGGCACCACCACCGGGTGCGGCGCGTACGGCAGCCCGGCGGCCTCGGCCATGTCGCGCACCGGCTGGTCGAACCCGGGGCCGCCGTAGAGGGTCTCCAGCGTCGCACGCCTCAGGCCGTCGTCGGGGTACTCGGGATGCAGGTCGAACGGGAACCACTCCACCTGCGCCCCGTGCTCGCGTTCGAGGTACTGCATGCGCTCGCGGGCCACATGGCAGAAGGGGCAGATGTAGTCACTCCACACCTGCACCTGCAGCGGCGCCGCCGCCCCATCGGTCACCGGCCGGCGGCGTCCAGGCGCGCGAACTCGTCGTCGGTGATCTGCAGGCCCACGGCGCCCATGATGTCGGCCACCTGATCGGGGCTGGTGGCGCTGGCGATGGGCGACACAACACCCGGGTACCGCATGAGCCACGCAAGGGCCACCTGGCCCGGCGTGGCGTCGTGAGCGGCTGCGACGTCGTCGAGCACCGCCAGCATTCCCCAGCCCCGGTCGTTGAGGTACGCCTGCGATATGCCCGCGGCACGCGGAGTGGCGGGAAGGTCCTCGCCCGGGCGGTACTTGCCGGTGAGAAAACCCCGGGCCAATGTGAAGTACGGAGCCACGCCGATGTGCTCACGCACGCAGATCTCCTCGCCGTCACCCTGGTACTCGGCGCGCTCCAGCAGGTTGAAGTGGGGCTGGAAGCCCTCGAACCGTGCCAGGTCGTGTGCGTCGGCCACCGCGAGCGCCTCGGCAAGGCGGCCGGGGGTGTAGTTGGACGCCGCCAGGTACTGCACCAGGCCCTCACGCTTGAGCTCGTCGAGGTTGCGCAGGGCGTCCTCGAGCGGAATCGACTCGTCGTCCTTGTGGGCGTAGTAGAGGTCGATTGCGTCAACGCCCAGGCGGGCGAGGGAGCCCTCGATGCCCTCACGCACGTTCTCGCGGTCGAGGCCGGCCCGCATGTGGGGGTCGCCGGGGTACCCGACCTTGGTGGCGATGACCAGGTCGTCGGGCCGGCCCCGCGATGCCAGCCAGCGGCCGATGATGGCCTCCGACTCGCCGCCGGTGTTGCCCGGAACCCAGGTGGAGTACACGGTGGCGGTGTCGAGGAAGTTGCCGCCGGCCCCGACATAGGCGTCGAGCACGGCGAACGAGGTCTCCTCGTCGCAGGTCCACCCGAACACGTTCGTGCCCAGGCAGAGCGGGGAGACCATGAGGTCGGTTGATCCGAAGCGGCGGCGATCAGGCATGCGGGGAACGTACCTCTTCGACGCCGGAGTGCCGAGAGTCTTGTGACGAAACGGACAAGTTGCGAATCGGTGACAGTCACCCCGATGGCCGTGACTTCGGCGGCAGATCGCGCAACCATCCGGGGCATGGAAACCCGTAACGAGCACACCGACGAGCACGCGGTCATCGTCGCCCTCACAGCGGACCACCTGCGGGCCATCGAGGCGGCACTCGACCTCGCACGCGCCGTCGAGCATGGGGAGATCCCCGTGCACGACCCCGACGAGCTGGGTCAGGCCACCGTCGCGGCCGAAGGCCTGTCGGCCATCACCCGACTCACCGCCAACGCATAGGAGAGGGGCCCGGTCGCCCGGGCCCCCCAAGCACTACGCGGACCTAGTTCGACTTCCAGCCCTGCGACGAGTGGCTGCCGTCGCAGAACGGCTTGTTCGCGCTCAGCCCGCACCGGCACAGGGCGATGGTGGGGTTGAGGTCGGTGAACGGCTGGCCGTCCTCACCCGTGAGCGTGAACTCGCCGCTCACCAGGATCGGGCCGTCGGTCTTGAGGTTGATCTCCGCGCCATCCGCCATGAGGGGACTCCTTCTGATTGCTTGCGATTGCAAGCATAGCGGAACGGACACGCCCGGGCCACGGATGACGGCTACGGTGACGCTCATGCCCGATCCGCACGCACCGTCCACGCCCGCCGCCGGCTCGTCGAAGGCCCACATCTGGGCACTCGCGCTCACGGGCATCGGCCTGTTCATGGTGACCCTCGACAACCTGGTGGTCACCACGGCCCTGCCCGTGATCAGGGTCGACCTGGGGGCGTCGGTCGAGACCCTCGGCTGGGTGGTCAACGCCTACACGCTGGCGTTCGCCGTGCTGCTGCTCACCGGAGCGGCGCTGGGCGATCGCTTCGGCAGGCGCAAGGTATTCGCGACCGGCCTGGTCATCTTCGCCGTGGCGTCCGCCGGATGCGCCCTCGCCCCCAGCATCGAGTGGCTCATCTTCTTCAGGGGCCTGCAGGGCCTGGGTGCCGCACCCGTGCTGCCGCTGTCGCTCACCCTGCTGGCAGACGCCTTCCCGCCCGGCAAGCGCGGGCTGGCAATCGGTATCTGGTCGGGCATCTCGGGCCTTGCCGTGGCCGCCGGCCCGGTGGTGGGCGGCGCCATCGTCGACGGCATCTCGTGGCACTGGATCTTCTGGATCAACGTGCCCATCGGCATCGTGGCCGCCGCGCTTGCCATGTGGAAGCTCCGCGAGTCGTACGGCCCGGACACCGGCCTCGACCTGGCCGGCATGGTGCTGGCCGGCGCCGGCGTGTTCGGCATCGTCTACGGAATCGTGCGCGGCAACGAGGCCGGCTGGGGGTCGCCGGAGATCCTGGGAACGCTGATCGGCGGTGTGGTCTTCCTGGGCCTGTTCCTGTGGTGGGAGTCCCGTGCCGCGCACCCCATGCTTCCGCTGCGCTTCTTCCGCAACCGCGGGCTCAACGTGGCCAATGCGGCATCGGTGTGCCTGTACTTCGGCCTGTTCGGCGCCGTGTTCTTCCTCGCGCAGTTCCTGCAGACCGTGCAGGGCGACAGCCCGCTCGAGGCCGGGCTCAAGGTGCTGCCCTGGACCATCATGCCCATGTTCATCGCGCCGCTGGCCGGTGCCTTCAGCGACCGCATCGGCGCAAGGCCGTTCATGGTCGCGGGCCTCTTCATCATGTCCGGCGCGTTCCTGTGGATGGGCCTGGTGATCACCCCCACCATCTCGTACCTGGGCCTGTTCGGCGGCTTCATGCTGGCCGGCTTCGGGATGTCCATGGTCTTCGCACCGGTGTCCAACCTGCTGGTGCAGTCGGTGCCCGAGGTCGACATCGGCAAGGCCTCGGGAACCAACAACACCGTTCGCGAGGTGGGCGGGGCGCTCGGAATCGCCGTGATGACCGCCATCTTCACCTCAACGGGCTCCTACAGCAGCGGGCAGGCGTACGTGGACGGCCTGAACCCGGCCGTTCTCGTGGCCGCGGCCGTGCTGCTGATCGGGGCCATCATCGCGCTGGCGGCGCCCAGGCTGACCGGGCCGAAGCCGGAGGGCGTGGCCGCGCACTGACCCCCTCCGGCGGGCGGCCCCGCGTCAGTGGGGGCCGCGCCAGCCGCGACGGAACGGCAGTCGCCAGGTCCTCGGCCTGATCAGCTCCTCCATGGCCGGTGGCCCCCACGAGCCCTGGGGGTAGGGAAGGATCTCGGGTGGGTCGTGCAGCAGCGGGGCAGAGACCTCCCACAGGCGCTCCACCGCACGCGCCGACGTGAACAGCGTGCGGTCGCCCGACATGGCGTCGTAGATCAGGCGCTCGTAGGCCTCGAGCACGTCGCCGTGGCTCTCGTCCTCGGTGATGGAGAACTGCATGCTCTGCTTGGTCAGGCGCATGCCCGGGCCGGGACGCTTGCCGTAGAACGACAGCGACAGACGCGATGCCTCGGCCAGGTCGAAGGTGAGGTGGTCGGGGCCCGCCGAATCGAGGCCCGCGCCTGCCGGGAACATCGAGCGCGGCGGCTCCTTGAAGGCGATGGACACGATTCGCATGCCCTCGGCCATGGACTTGCCCGTTCGCAGGTAGAAGGGCACGCCCGCCCACCGCCAGTTGTCGATCTCGCAGCGCAGGGCCACGAAGGTCTCCGTGC
>CAMCDF010000075.1 GCA_945873475.1 Bifidobacterium breve
GAGGCGTCGCTCAAGTTCGCACGGGCTGCCACGGGGCGCGAGCGCTTCGTGCACTTCCGGGGCGGCTGGCACGGGCTGACCCTCGGGTCGCTGTCGGTGATGGGGGGCGATGAGTTCCGCGAGGGCTTCGGCCACCTGCTGCCGGGTGATGAGGTGGCCGTGGGCGACCTGGAGCACCTGGATCGCGTGCTCTCGCGCGAGGACACCGCCGCCGTGATCATGGAGTGCCTGCCCGGCCACACCGTGAAGCTGCCGCCCGACGGCTTCCTGGCCGACGTGCAGCGCCTGTGCCGCCAGTACGGCACCCTGCTCATCTGCGATGAGGTGGCCACCGGGTACGGCCGCACCGGCACCATGTTCGCCTTCGAGCACTTCGGCCTCGAGCCCGACGTCATCGCCACCAGCAAGGCCCTGTCGGGTGGCTACGTGCCCGTGGCCGCCATGATCTGCCGCCGCGACATCTACTCGGCCGTGTTCAGCCGCATGGACCGCTGCTGGGTTCACTCGTCGAGCTTCGGCCGCAACAACCTGGCCATGGCCGCCGGCCTCGCGACGCTCAGCGTGATCGACGACGCCGACATGCTCGCCCGCAGTGCCGAGCAGGGCCGCAAGCTGGTGGACGGCATCAACTCGCTGCGGGCGCGCCACGAGGTGCTGAAGGAGGCCCGGGGCATGGGCTGCCTGGTGGCCATCGAGCTGCAGCAGCCATCGGGCGGGTCGAGGAAGATCGCCTGGGACGCCGTGCATGCCATGCACGAGAGCCTGTTCCCGCAGCTGGTCGTCATGCCCCTGCTGTCGCGCCACCGCATCCTCACGCAGGTCACCGGCAGCCACGACCCGATCATCCGGATGATGCCGCCGTTCGTCATCAGCGACGACGACATCCGCTGGTTCGTGGGCGCCCTCGACGAGGTGCTCGGCCGCAGCCACCGCCTGCCCGGCCCCATGATCGAGATGGGTGTGAAGGCGATGAAGGCCCGCCTTGGCGCGGGGCGCCGCGCGCGCTCCGAAGCCACCCCGGCCTGAGCCGCCATGGTGAATGACCCCGCCGAGTCGTTCGACCGCAGCGCCCTGGCATACGAGGAGCTCGTCGCGCTGAACCGCGCCGGCTCGCGGCGCCTTATCGCCGCGCTGCCCGACGGCGAATACCGGCGTGTGCTCGACGTGGGCTGCGGTACCGGGTTCGCCACCATGCAGGCCGTCGCCCGGGGCGGCGTGACCGAGGTGATCGGCGTCGACCCGTCGCAGCCCATGCTGGATGTCTTCGCCGGGCACCTCTCCGGCCACCCCGGCGTCACCGCCGACCTGCGCGCCACCGACGCCGAGCACACCGGCGCCGCTGACGACTGGGCCGATCTGGCCCTCAGCACCATGGCGCTGCACTGGATGCCCGAGCGCCCCGCGGCAATCCGCGAGATGGCCCGGGCGCTGCGCCCCGGCGGGGTGCTGGGCATCCTCGCCCCGGGTGAGGCCCACGATCGCCCCACCGTCGACATCATCCGCGCCACGGGCGATGCGCAGATGGCCCGCCTCGCGGACTCCATCGTGTCGAACGAGATCCCCGTGGCCTGGCTCACCGCCGCGCTGCGCGACGCCGGCCTCGAGCCCGTGGACGTGTGGGCCGAGACCCGCGAGCGCGTGGTGCCGCCCGATGCCCTGGCCGACCGCATGGACGCCGTGGCCACCCACCTGTGGGCCGACCTGCCCGATGAAGACCAGCGCGACGTGCTGGCCCGGGTGCGAGCCCTGTTCAGGGGCGCCGCGGGCCCCGACGGCATGTACCGCTACCGCTTCGTCAAGACCTTCGCCGTCGCGGTGAAGCCCGGCTGACCCGGGTCAGCGCGCGGCGTCGCCGAACAGGTCGCGCGCGATCACCAGCCGCTGGATCTGGCTGGTGCCCTCGTAGATCTCGGTGATCTTGGCGTCGCGGTACAGCCGCTCGGCGTCGTACTCGGCCGAGTAGCCGTAGCCGCCCAGCGTCTGCACCGCCACATCGGCCGCGCGCACCGCCACCGACGATGCGAACAGCTTGGCCTTCGCCCCGGCCGCCCCATGCGGCTCGCCGGCGTCGCGCAGCGCAGCCGCGTGCAGGGTGAGCAGGCGGGCGGCATCGAGCTGCGCGGCCACATCGGCGATGGGGAACTGCACGCCCTGGAACCGGGCGATGGGCCCGCCGAAGGCGTCGCGCTCCGACGCGTAGGCCACCGACAGGTCGATCGCCGCCTGCGCGATTCCGCACGCCTGCGCCGCGATGGTGATTCGCCCTCCGTCCAGCGTGGCAAGCGCCAGCTTGAGCCCCTCGCCCTCGGGCCCCAGCAGGGCGTGCCCGGGCACGTGCATGGAATCGAAGGCCAGCTCGACCGTGGATGACGTGTGCAGCCCGAGCTTGGGTATCTCGCGCCCCACCTCGAGACCCGGTGCCCGGCCGGTGACGAAGGCGCTCACGCCCCGCGCCCCCTCGCCGCCCGTGCGCGCGAACACGATGAACACGTCGGCCATCGACCCGTTGCTGATCCACTGCTTCGACCCGGTGATGTCCCAGCCGTCGCCGGACGCCGTGGCGCGCGTGCGCAGCGCCGCGGTGTCGGACCCCGCGTCCGGCTCGGTCAGCGCGTAGCACCCCAGCACCTCGCCGCTTGCGATGCGGGGAAGCCACTCGTCCTTCTGCGCCTCGGTGCCCGCGCGAAGCAGGGGCGATGCCACCAGCCCGCTCTGCACGGCGATCGATACCGACGTGCCGGCGTCTGCCCGCGCGATCTCCTCGACCACCAGGCAGAGGGACGTTGCGTCCAGCCCGGCCCCGCCGTACTGCTCGGGGATCGTGGGGGCCAGAAGGCCCAGCGATCCCATGCGGCGGATCACGTCGATCGGCACGTGCTTGGCCGCGTTCCACTCCGCGGCGCGCGGCGCGATCTCGTTCGCCGCGAACTCGCGGGCCAGCGCCCGGACGTCGCGGTGTGCTTCCGAGAGGGTGACGGTCATCGTTCGCATCCTACGTTGGCGGGGCCATCGTCCACGCGGCATGGCAGATTTCCGCGCATGGGAAAATTCAAGGAGTTCGTTCCGGTCGTCGGTGCGCTCATCATCGTCGCCCTCTGCGCCCTCATTCCGTTGGGCGTCGGGCTCGGGGATGATGGCCTCTCCGGCGTGAGGTCGGCCACAGCCGCCCTCGCTACCACCAACATCGAGGGCCAGTCCCTGCAGGCCGCTGCCCAGCAGGACCAGCAGGCGCTGACCGAGAGCATCGTGGCCGCTTCCGAGGCCGGCAAGACCCCCAAGGAGATCGCCAAGGCGGTCTTCGCGACGGGTGCCGGCACTCTGGTTCAGGCCGAGGTGCAGGCGCTGCAGGGCGTGCAGCAGATCATCGCCCAGGCGAAGGCGGCCGACCAGCCGCCGGCCGTGCCGGCCCCGCCGGCCAAGCCCTAGCGCACAGCAGTACCTGGAACGGCGAAGGGGGCCCGATGGGCCCCCTTCGTGCGTTCCCGAATCGTCTGACCGCGGCTACTGCTTGCGCGGCGGCTTGCCGTCGTGGTCGCACAGGTCGGGGTGCCAGCGGTGGAAGTGGTTCGCGTGCTGGCCGCTGTACGCCCCCTCGGGGTAGTACTTGTCGTAGAAGTCGGTGTCGATGTGCTGCACCTGCGTGGTGAGGCGCTGGTACATCGGGTCCATGGCCACCGGGAACCTGCCGTAGGTGTCGTAGGCGTACTGGCAGTAGGCCTTCACCATCTCGACGGTCTCCTCATGCGGGCGCGGAATCGCCCCGGTGAAGGCCTCGTTCATCGACTCGGTCTTGTACGGCTTCGACACGTCGGCGTCCATGGCGCCCCACTTCATGGCCATGAAGGCGTCGACCGCCTCGCCCATGTCCTTGTAGTACGGCGGCACGTAGGACTCGAAGTAGCCGTCGCGGCCCACGGCGTAGGTGTTGCCCTCGTTGTCCTCGTTGAAGCGGAACCCGAGGCCCAGCACGTCGCCGCCGCCCATCACGAACTTGGGCAGGTAGCCGGTGAAGGTCCAGCCGCCCAGGCCCAGCGCCTGCATGGCCAGGTTGAGGTTCTGGCAGATGAAGGCCTGCTCGACGACCATCATCGAGAGCACGCGGTTCTCGAGCTCGATCATCCCCATCTTCACGTTCTTGTTCACGCGGCCCGAGTCGACCCACTCCTGCAGGCCGGCGGACCGACCGCCGTTGCGCTCGTCGACGATGTTGAACGCGTACGAGCGGGCCAGGTAGATGAAGAGCACGTTGATGTACTCCATCGTCATGTTCGTGATCGGCACGAACAGCGTGGTGCCCGGCTTGTTGGCGTTCCACTGGTTGAAGTCGAACAGACCCGGCAGCGTGGTGGGCAGCTGCGCGCGGCCCTCGTGCAGGCGCACCTTGGCGCGGCGGTAGAGGTCGACGATGAAGTCGGCCTGCTCATCCATGGGGCGGCCCGACAGCGTGGAGACCTCGCCGGGCTCGGGAACCATCTTGAAGATGTCCAGCCACCAGAGACCGGAGTCGTTGCTCCAGAAGAGCTCGGTGCCGTGGTTGGAGCACGCAGACGGCCAGGTGCGGTTGGTCCACTGCACCAGCGTCGACATGCCGCGGTTGGGGTCGAGGTCGGCGAGGGCCAGGCCGTTCAGGCCGGTCCCGGCCATCACCAGCAGGGCCTCCTCCAGCTCGGAGAGCGGCACGGGCTCGTAGGGGGACGAGTAGTCGATGACATCGCTCTCGACGGTCATGCCGAGGGCGACGCGACGCGACTTGCGGTCGAAGACCGACTGGAAGTACGGGTACGTCAGGGCGTCGGTGAAGCCAATCGGCGCGCCGGAGACGATCCCGAGGGGGTCGGCTTCGGTGGTCATCGTCCTGTCTCCTTGGGTCTCGGGGAACGGCAGCACGGACTTCGTGCCGGATGTGGCGAAGGATAGGGCGGATGTTTCAGCCGTGTCGCACATCCGCCCGCTCCCAGACGGGTCGGATGTCATTTTTTCACCGCGTTTAGCGGCGGTTTCTTATCGCGTAAGGGCCAAGTGGCGATCGCTACGAAACGTGATCGCCTCTGTCACGCCGGACGCACAGCTCGGTTAGGTGCCTGGCACCGGGGTCAGCGGCGCACTTCCACGCCCGCGGCGTCGCGGTCCCAGGTGTCGGCGGTCACGCCGGCGTCACGCAGTTCTGTCTTGCGCACGCGCTCGGTGGGGGTCTTCGGCAGGGCGTCGACCACGCGGATGTACCGGGGCACCATGAAGTACGGCATGCGCTCGGCCATCCAGTGGGTGAGCTCGGCGGGGTCGGGTGCGTCGCCGTCGGCCACCAGCACCACCATGATCTCGTCCTCGCTCGACGCGCCCTCGTCGGCCTTCACGCCGATCACCGAGCACTCCTTCACCTGCGGGTGCGCGGCGATCTGGCGCTCGACCTCCATCGACGACACGTTCTCGCCGCGGCGGCGGATGTAGTCCTTCACGCGGTCCATGAAGTACACGTAGCCGTCGGCGTCCATGCGGCCCAGGTCGCCCGTGTGCAGCTTGAGGTTGCGGAAGTCCTCGGCGGTCTTCTCGGGCATGCCGTAGTAGGCGCGCATCACGATGTTCGGGATCTTCATGTCCACCACGATCTCGCCCGGGGTCTCGGGCGGCAGCGGACGGTCGGTGCCGGGCTCGACGATGGTCACCTCGTAGCCGGGGTTCGCCCGCCCGCAGCTGCCCAGGCGCACCGGCTGGGTGGGGTCCATCACCGTGCATACGCCGGTCTCGGTGAGCCCGTACCCCTCGATCAGCTGCAGGCCGAAGCGCTCCTCGAACTCGAAGTAGATGTCGCGGGGGGCGGGGGCGGCAAGCACCGAGTGCACCGAGTGGGCGCGGTCGAGGTCTGACGGCGGCTGGTTCCACAGGAAGTAGAGCATCGCCCCGATGCCGTTGAACATCGTGGCGCCCATGTCGATCGCCTGCTCCCAGAAGCGCGTGCCCGAGAACCGCTCCACGTAGGCCACCCGCCCGCCGGCGATGAGCGCCGGGTAGGCGCACAGCACCTGCGCGTTGCTGTGGAACAGCGGCAGGCACGAGAACCAGGTCTCGGCGTGCATGTCATCCACCGGCACCCCGCGGCGCGTGGACATGTACTGCAGCGACCCACGCGCCGAGAAGTAGTCGGCCGCGTTCTGCTTGATCACGCCCTTGCTGCGCCCGGTGGTGCCCGACGTGAACATGATGCGCGCGTCGTCGGTCCACGAGTACTCCACCCCCGGCTCGGTGGCGGGGGCCTGCATCAGCGACTCCAGCGGCTCGAACGCCACAGCCGGGTCGGGCCCCGTGGGGGCTGCCGAGGGCACCACGATGACCCTCTCGAGCAGCGGCAGCTCGTCACGGATGAAGTCGAGCCGGTCGAGGAACGCGTCGGATATGAACAGCGTGCGGGCCTCGACCAGGTTGATGGTCCACGAGAGGAAGTCACCCTTGTAGGCGGTGTTGATGCTGCTCATCACCGCGCCGGCCTTGAGGATCCCGTACCAGCACTGCAGGAACTCCTCGCAGTTCGGCAGCATCACGCTCACCGACTCCCCGCGCTTCACCCCACGCGCCATCAGCCCGTTGGCGATGCGGTTGGCCCGCTCGTTCATCTCGCCGTATGTCACCCATCCGCCGTCGCCGTAGCGCAGGTACGGGCGATCACCGTGCGCGTCGGCACGGTCGCGCAGGATGCTGCCGAGCACCCACGTGGTGGGGTCCTCCTCGGCGTACCAGGTGCTCCACTCGCTGCTCATGCGCTGTCTCCTCGCTCAGTCCCTGGGAAGGAACTTCGTGGCGTCGATTCCGTGCTCGGCCGCCAGGCGCATGAAGGTCTCACGCATCTCGGGCGGGTAGTCCGGCAGGTCCTCGGTGGCCAGCACGTGCTCGGCCCGGGCCCGGATGTTGGGGCCGAAGTCCCAATCGGGGTCGGCCATGAGCCGCCTGATCTCCGCGGCCGGGAACGACAGCGTGCCGGGGTCGCGCCCGTGGCGCTCGGCCAGCTGCACGATCTCCTCGAAACGGCCGGGCAGCGGCGCCTGCTCCTGGATGAGCCCCTTCTCGCGCAGCAGTTCCACCGTCGAGTCCTGGCAGTGCAGGGGGTTGCCGAAGGAGTTGTCGTGGTACAGCGCCTCGAACCTCAGTCGCGGGCGCTGGCCCCCCGCCTTGGGGTCCTCGGCCGGGTAGCCCACCGCGTGCCCCCACGTGAACCGGTAGTTCGGCGGCAGGCCGAAGGCCTTCTCGATGCCGCCCGGCTTGCGGCCGAACGCGATGAGGATGCTGCCCACGCCCAGGGCCGTGCCGGCCGCCATGGCGTTGCCCACGGCCTGCCCGCTCTCGAAGCGCAGCAGGGCGTCGGTGCGCTCGGTGGGGAAGCTCATGAGCCGCGGAATCGTCTGCGTCATCGAGAACTCGTAGTTCCACCCGTGGTACTTCGTGGCGGCGCCGCACAGGGCGAGGCCCGAGATGCCGTCGACCGCCCGGCCGTACCAGGCGTTGAGGTTCGTGACCCACAGGATGAGGTGCGACGACTGGTTGATGATCTGCACGTTGAACCCCGACACGCACTCCTCGATCTCATCCCACAGATCGCACTCGTCGCGTCGCACCAGGATCGCCTCGGTGCAGTTGATGTTGCCCTGGCAACTCGAGAACCGGGCGGCCTGCAGCATGGTCTCGACCTTCCAGCGCTCGACCTCGCGCGAGTCGTCGAAATAGCGGATGCTGCGGCGGTTGCCGAGCGCCTCGAGCATGGGCACGTCGGGAACCTGGCTTGCGGGGGGAGCCGCGTGGTCGGCCATTGGTCTGCCTCCGGGTGTCGGTGTCGCACCCCGCGCCCGGCGGGGCCGCTCGCGAGCCTACGCGCGCCGATCGGCCGTCGTCCGCGGCGTCGTGTTGCCTTCGGCCCGTGAGCCAGTCCAACCCCTACCCCGCCTACGAGCAGCAGGGCGGCGCACGAGGCGCGCGCCTGCCCTACATGCCCGGGGTGGACGGCCTGCGCGCGCTGGCCGTGGCCACGGTGTTCATGTACCACGCGGGCGCCGATTGGCTGCCCGGCGGGTTCCTGGGCGTGGACTTCTTCCTGGTGATCTCCGGGTACCTCATCACCTCGCTGCTGGTGGCCGAGCAGCGCATGTCGGGCAGGCTCGACCTCTGGCGCTTCTGGCTGCGCCGCGTGAGGCGGCTCTTACCGGCGCTGCTGCTGGCGCTGGCGGGCACGTTCATCGCGGTGCTCATCCTCCACTGGGAGGAGGTGGCGCGGTTCAAGGGCGCGGCGCTGTCGGCCCTGGCCTACGTGACCAACTGGTACTTCATCGTCGCCGACGTGCCCTACTTCGAGCAGTTCGGCCGGCCGAACGTGTTCACGCACCTGTGGTCGCTGGCCGTCGAGGAGCAGTTCTACCTCTTCTGGCCCCTGGTGCTGGCGGTCGTGCTCATCGTCTTCCGCATGCCGGTGTGGGTGCTGGGCCTGCTGGCGGCGGCGGGCGCGGCGTTCTCCACCTGGTGGGCCTGGCACCTGTACGACCCGTTCGAGCTTCCCTGGCGCATCTACTACGGCACCGACACCCGGGCGGTGGGCCTGTTCGTGGGAATCGTGGGGGCGGTGCTGCTGCCGCCCAGCCGCCT
>CAMCDF010000076.1 GCA_945873475.1 Bifidobacterium breve
GCGACCCCCGTGTTCGTGGACGTCGAGCCCGTGGGCGCGTGCATCGACCCGGACCTCATCGAGGAGAAGGTCACCGAGCGCACCAAGGCGATCATCCCGGTGCACATCTTCGGGCACGCGGCGTCGATGACACCCATCCTCACGACGGCCGCCGAGAACGGCCTTTCGGTCATCGAGGACGCCGCGCAGGCCTTCGGATCGGCCGACGGCGAGTGGGAGGTCGGCACCATGGGCGACATCGCCACCATCTCGTTCTTCCCGACCAAGAACTTTCCCGGCATCGGCGACGGCGGCATGGTCGTGTGCAGCGACCCCGACCTCGGCAACATGGTGCGGCGCCTGAGGTTCCACGGCTCGGAGGACAAGCAGACCTTCACGGAGGTCGGCTACAACTCGCGGCTCGACGAGATCCAGGCCGCGGCCGTGAACATCTTCCTGCCGCACGTGGACGACTGGAACGAGCGCCGCCGGCAGGTTGCCGACTGGTACCGCGAGGCGGGCCTCGGCCAGTACGTCACGCTGCCCGAGGAGCGCGATGGCGTGCGCCACATCTACCACCTGTACGTGGTGCGGCACCCCGAGCGCGATCGCCTGCGGGACCTCCTCGTGGAGGACGGCATCGGCGCGGTGGTCTACTACGGCAAGCCCATGCACCTCCAGCCGGTGTTCTCCGGCCTCGGCTACTCGAAGGGCGACATGCCCGTGGCCGAGGAGTGGGCGGACACCGGTCTCGCGCTGCCGATGCACCCGAACCTCACCCGGGAGCAGGTGGACGAGGTCGTCGCGGCCGTCGGCCGCGCCGTCGAGCGCATCTAGGGCGACCAAGGGGGGGCCCATCCGGGTCTGGGTCGACTGCACCAACTCACCGCACGTACTGATCTTCCGGCCGCTCATCCGGCGCATGGAGGAGCGCGGCCACGAGGTGGTGGTGACATCCCGCGACTTCGCCCAGACCATAGGCCTGCTCGACAGGTACGGAATTCCGCACCGGCCCATGGGCGCGCACGGTGGAGGCGGGCTGCGCGGCAAGGCGCGGGCGATGGGCTCGCGCTCGTCGCAGCTGGCGAAGATGGTGCGCGGCGAGCACTTCGACCTGGCGGTCGCGCACGGGAGCACCGACCAGCCATTGGTGGCGCGCCTCGCGCGCATCCCCCAGGTGACGATGTTCGACTACGAGTTCGCCGCCGCCATGCATCACTCGAACGGCCGCCTGGCCACTCGGGTGCTGGTGCCCGATGCCATTCCCGAGCGGGCCCTGGCCCGGTATGGAATCCGCTCGCCGAAGCTCATCCGGTACCCGGGCCTCAAGGAGGAGTACTACCTCGCCGACTACCCGCCCGACCCGGGCGTGGCAGGTGAGCTCGGGCTCGACCCCGGCAAGGTCATCGTGGTGCTGCGCCCGCCGCCTGAGGTGACCCTGTACCACCGCGGCGCGTCCACCGACCTCTTCGCGCAGGTGGTTGATCACCTCGAGGCACACGCCGACACCGTCCAGGTGGTGGCGCTGCCGCGCATCGACTCCCAGCGCGAGGCCCTTCGGGAGAGGGGCGTGCTGGTGCCGGAGTTCGCGGTGGACGGCCCGGGCCTCATCGCGGCGTCCGACCTGGTGATCAGCGCCGGTGGAACCATGAACCGCGAGGCGGTCGCCCTGGGCGTGCCCGCCTACAGCCCGTTCGCGGGCCGCCTGGGCGCCGTTGACGCCCGCCTTATCGAGGAGGGTCGCCTGCACAGGCTGGAGGACCCGGCCGACCTGGCGCTGGTGCGGCGCGAGCGTTCGGCCACGCCCCCCATGCGCGACCCGGACCTGCTGGTGGATCTCATCCTGGGGGCCGCTGAAACGGGCCGTGCAGGCCGCCGCCGCCGTTCGAATACCATGGACGCTCGATGAACACGGGCATCGGACGCATCGCGTGGCGGGGTTACCTGCATCGCCTCGGGCAGGTCGGAGTGGACCTCGTGCTGGTCGCCCTCGCCTGGTGGCTGGCGTTCGTGGTGCGCTTCGACGGCGACCCTCCCGGCCGGTACGAGCGGCTGTTCCTCATCACGGTCGGCGTGGTGGTGGGCATCAAGATCCTCACCTTCATCGCGTTCAGGCTCTACACGCGCTGGTGGCGCTTCACGGGCATCCAGGACCTCGAGCAGATCGTGCTGGCCTGCCTGGTGGCCAGCGGCCTGGTGACCCTGGCGCTCACCCTGTGGCGCCCCGATGGCTTCGAGGCCGTGCCGCGCGGCGTGTTCGCGCTCGACTTCCTCTTCACTGTCGTGCTCATCGGCGGCGTGCGCTTCGTGGTGCGTTCGGTGATGGAGCGCGCATCGCGGGGCGCCGGCATCGCGAACGGCCGCCCGGTCATCGTGTGCGGGGCGGGGAACGCGGCGAACTCGCTGCTGCGCGACATGCGCGCCAACGCCGCGCTTGCCTACACGCCCGTGGGGCTCGTGGATGACGACCCGCGCAAGAAGGGCCTGCGCGTCGGCGGTGTGAAGGTGCTGGGGTCGCGCGAGGACCTCACGCGGATCCTGCGCGAGACCCGCGCCCGCGAGGTGATCATCGCCATGCCGTCGGCCCCGGGCGCGGTGCGCCGCGACATCGTCGAGCACTGCCGCACGGCAGGCGTGCGGGTCACCACGCTGCCGGGCCTTCCCGAGCTGATGAACGGCGAGGTCTCGGTGCAGAAGCTGCGCGAGGTGCAGGTGGAGGACGTTCTCGGCCGGGCCCCGGTGGAGATCGACATGGCGCGCGTGGCGCGCTACCTGAACGGGCGCCGCGTGCTGGTGACCGGCGCCGGCGGGTCGATCGGGTCCGAGCTCTGCCGGCAGGTGGCCGCCGTGGGCCCCAGCAGCCTGGTCATCGTGGACCACGCCGAGAACAACCTCTTCGAGATCGACCTCGAGCTCCGCGAGCGCGGGCATGCGCCCACACCCGTGGTGGCCGACTGCCGCGACGCCGACCTGATGGAGCACGTGTTCACCGCGCACCGCCCGGAGATCGTCTTCCACGCGGCCGCGTACAAGCACGTGCCGATGATGGAGATCAATCCCATCCAGGCGATCGCCAACAACGCGCTCGCCACCGCCACGCTGGCCGACCTCGCCACGCGCCACCACGTGGAGCGGGTGTGCCTGATCTCCACCGACAAGGCCGTGGAGCCCAAGACCGTGATGGGCGGCACCAAGGCGCTGGCCGAGCGCATCGTCGAGATGCACGGCCGCGACGCCGCCACGCGCTTCGCCGCCGTGCGGTTCGGCAACGTGCTCGGCTCGTCCGGTTCGGTGCTGCCGATCTTCCGGCGGCAGATCGCCGCGGGTGGCCCCGTGACCGTCACGCACCCGGACATGACCCGCTACTTCATGACCATCCCCGAGGCCGTGCAACTGGTGATCGAGGCCACCGGCATCGCCGAGGGGGGTGATGTGTTCGTGCTCGACATGGGCGAGCCGGTGCGCATCATGGACCTCGCGCACAACATGATCCGGCTCTCCGGGATGGAGCCCGGCCGCGACATCCAGGTGGAGGTCACGGGCGTGCGGCCCGGCGAGAAGCTGCACGAGGAGCTGTTCAACCTCGACGAGGAGGTGCGGCCCACGCGCTACGGGGGCATCCTGCGCGCCACCCGCCCGGCCCTCGACCCCGAGGTGCTGAGCGCGCGCATCGAGCACCTGCGGGGCGCGGTCGCCACGGGCGACCCCGTCGTGGCATCGGGCGCCCTGTGGTCGACGCTGCGCGCGGGCAGGGACACCGACCCGGTCGGCGAAACAGGGGACGTGCAGGCACGCGACCAGGGGGACGATCGATGACGACGGCTGCGGTGACGGTGCTGACCGGGCCCGACATCCTTCCCGAGGGCTGCGTGCACGTGCACGCCGAGGGCCTTCTCTCGCGCGTGCGGCGCACGTGCACGGACCACAAGGCGGACGCCTACTGCGTGGGTCGCCGCGCCGATGGGGATGGCCTGGTGTACTGGTGCCCCGAGGGGCGCCACCACCTGTCGTCGAACCGGCGCTGATGTAACGGGCCCCCGCGGCCCGGGTATAACGTTCGCTTATGGACCTGCGACAGCTGCTGACGTTCCGCACCGTGGTGGACAAGGGCTCGTTCTCGCATGCCGCCGAGGAACTCGGCATCTCGCAGCCCGCGGTGTCGTTCCAGATACGGGCGCTCGAGGAGCGCATCGGGCAGCGCCTGCTCGACCGCAGCGGACGCCGCGTCACCCTCACCGACGCCGGCCGGGTGGTGGACGCCCACGCACGCCGCATGCTGGCGCTGGAGGATGAACTGCTGCGCGACGTGGCGGGGCTGAGCGACCACCTGTCGGGTCCGCTGGTGCTGGGTTCGTCCACCGGCCCCGGCGAGTTGCTGCTGCCGCATCTTCTGGGCGGCTTCAAGCGCGAGAACCCCGATGTCGAGGTGTCGCTGGTGGTGCAGGACACCCAGACGGTGTGCGACCGCGTGCTGGATGACGAGATCGAGCTCGGGGTGGTGGGCGCGGCCCGGCCGCACCGCGGCCTGGTGTTCGAGCCGTTCGTGCGCGACGAGCTGGTGGTCATCTGCCCGCCCGGTCACGCCCTCGCGAAGAAGAAGCGCATCTCCCTGGCCGACCTGGCCAGCCAGCCGATCATCCTGCAGCAGAGGGGCTCGGGCGTGCGCGCGGTGCTTGAGGCCGCCTTCCGCGCCTCGGGATTCCGCATGCGTGATCTCGACGTGACCCTCGAGCTCGGCCTGCAGCAGTCTGTGCGCGTCGCCGTGCTGGACGGGCTGGGCATCACCGTGATCTCGCGCCTGGCCGTGGATCGCGACCTCGCAGAGGGCCGCCTGGTGGCCGTGGAGGTCGAGGGTGCCGTGCTGGCCCGCGACTTCTCGCTGGTGCGGCACGCCGGGCGCACGCCCAGTCGCGTGAGCGAGGGCTTCGTCGCGTATGCGGGCGAGCACCTGGGCGATCTTGTTCCCCCGGCCGGCGGCCCGGCAGTGCCCGCGGAGCCCGGGGAGTCGTGAGCGGCCCCGACGCGCAGTGCGACGTGCTGGTGGTGGGCTCGGGTGGCGCCGGCATGAGCGCCGCCGTGGCCGCGCGCGAGGCCGGGGCATCGGTGGTGGTCATCACCAAGTCGGCGCTCGGGGCATCCAATACCGGCAGGGCGCAGGGCGGAATCCAGGCGGCGGTGGGCGCGGATGACTCCACGGCGGACCACCTCGAGGACACCTTCGCGGCCGGCCACGACGACGCCGACCCGGCGCTGGTGCGCACTCTCGTGGAGGGCGGCCCCGGCGCCATCGACTGGCTTGCCTCCATCGGCGTGCCGTTCACGCGTGACGACGGCCAGCTGCGCATCATCCGCTGCGGTGGCGCGCGCAGGCCGCGGCTGCTGCAGGCCGGCGAGCGCACGGGTGCCGAGATGGTGCAGGCCCTGCGGTCGGCCGTGCGGGACAGCGGGGCCGAGGTACGGGAGTCGACCTCCCTCGAGGCCCTGGAGCCGGTGGACGGCGGGTGGCGGGCGACCACGCGGGCGAAGGATGGCTCGAGGTTGTCCATCGCCGCAGGCTCCGTGGTGCTCGCCGCCGGCGGCGGGCTGGGCGGCGAGGCCGCCCGCATCGGCGAGAAGTCGACAAATCACCCCGATGCCACGCCCGAGGTGCTGGAGATGGCGCTCGCGCTGGGCGCCGCGGGTCGCGACCTCGATTCGTGGCAGCGCCACCCCACGGGGGCCATCTGGCCGGCCGGCCTCGCCGGCTACGCGCTGCCCGAGACCACCCGCTCGTACGGGGCCACGCTGCACGACGCCGCGGGCGAGAGGTTCGTCGACGAGCTCGCCCCGCGCGACGTGGTGGCGGATGCCATCATCCGCATCGTCGCCGAGGGGCGTGGAGCAGCCGCGCCCGATGGCACGATGGGCGCCTGGCTCGACACGACGGCCATCGACCGGGAGCATGGCCCCGGCTTCACGGCGGATCGTCTCGCGTACGTGCACAACCGGTATCTGAAGCAGGGGGTCGACATCACCAAGGAGCGCGTCCTCGTGTATCCGGTGCTCCACTACCGGAACGGCGGCCTCGTCATCGACGAGCACGGCCGCACCACGCTGCCGGGCGTCTACGCCGCGGGTGAGATCACCGGCGGGGTGCACGGCACCAACCGCCTCATGGGCAACTCGCTGCTCGACACCGTGGTGTTCGGGCGCATCGCGGGATCGTCCGCGGCCGCGGAGGCGCTCTCGTGAGCCGCGCCGCCGACTTCCTCACGCTGCCCGGTCGCCCGGAGAAGCCGCGGCAGTTCGGGCTGACCCACGTGATCGACAAGGGCATGTCGCTGCGGCAGGTCGAGGACCTCTTCGAGTCGTGCGGCGACTGCATCGACATCGTGAAGCTGGGGTGGGGCACCGCCTACGTAATGCAGAACCTGCGCGAGAAGCTGAGGCTCTACGAGTCGCTGGGCGTGGCCACGGTGCTCGGCGGCACCTTCTGGGAGGCCTGCCTGGTGCAGGGAAAGCTGGACGAGTGGAAGGACTTCGTGGGCGGCCTGGGGCTGCGCCACGTGGAGGTATCGGACGGCACCATCGATCTGCCGCACGAGAAGAAGCTCGAGTACATCGAGGAGTACGCGCAGGACTTCACCGTGCTCTCGGAGGTCGGCTCGAAGGACAACGATGTGGTCATCGCCCCCTACCGCTGGGTTGAGATGATCGAGGCAGAGCTGCGGGCCGGCGCCTGGAAGGTCATCACCGAGGCGCGCGAGAGCGGCACCGCGGGCGTATTCCGCGGCGACGGCGAGGTGCGGATGGGCCTCATCGACGAGATCGTGCATGCCATCGACGCGCACCGGCTCTTGTTCGAGGCGCCCCAGAAGGCGCAGCAGGTGTGGTTCGTGCGCACCTTCGGGGCCAACGTGAATCTGGGCAACATCCCGCCGGAGGAGGTCATCGCCCTCGAGACCCTGCGGCTGGGGCTGCGGTCGGACACCCTGTTCACCATGACCCCGATTGGCCACACGGACGGCGCGGGCATCTAGCCTGCACCCCATGCGCAGCCCCGTCTCGATCCTCGCCAGCGCCGCGGCGCTGGTGGCGGTGCCGCTGGTCGCCGCCCCCGCCGACGCGCGCCCCATGGGCCACGTGTTCGACTGGAACCACGAGCTCAACCAGGAGCAGCACCCGCGCTGGAAGCCCAACGGCCCGCTGCCCATTCCCAAGGCGAAGTGGCTGCCCATGGTGAACGAGATCCTGCTCACCGAGGGCGCCAACAACCTGTGGGGCAGCGGATTCGCCTCCCTGCCTTTCGACATCCCGGTGTCGCCCCGCGAGCCGGCGTCGTGGCGCAACCCGGCCAACTTCCTGCGCCTCTACAACGCCACCGGCCTCTCGTGGGACGCCAACGTGGAGGCCCGGGCGGCCAAGGACGCCCTGTGCATCTTCCCCCGCCTGCCGAAGAAGTGCCGGCCCACGGGCATCGTGTTCCAGCCTGACACCAAGGCCCCCACGCGTCGCATGTCGCTCCTCGACCCGGCGTACCAGCGCAAGGCGCTGTCGGAGATCCGCCGCATCGTGCCGCGCCTCCGAAGCGCTCCCTACGTGTTCGCCTACAACGGGTCGGACGAGCCCCTGGTGGTGCTGCCGGCCGGCACGGCCACGCGCAGCGCGCTGTGGCGCCGGCAGTCTGCCCAGATAAAGCGCGACTTCGGCTGGGCGCCGCCGCAGTCGGGCGCCAAGCGCACCGAGTCGCCCATCGAGGGCCTGCGCTGGCTGGCGTACTCGCGCTGGACCAGCAGGAACTTCTTCGCCATGAAGGCCCAGCAGGCCGCGCTCATCCGCAGGCTCGACCCCGGCGCGCGGGTGGTGCCCAATAACTACAACATGATCGACGGCTTCAATGCATGGGACTACACCGCCCTTGGCGCGTTCGCAGACATCGTGGAGACCGACCCCTACGTGTCGTACGCCGAGCGCGCCAATCCCGGCAGGGGGCGCTACAACCCGGGCTTCGGCGCCAAGCTCATGTCCGACCTCACGGGCAAGCCGGTGCGCATCATCGTGCAGGCCTTCCCGTATGCGCGCTACACGCCGGGCATCGCTGACGTGGAGACCTGGACCAGCCAGGCCCTGCGCGCCGGCGCCACGCACATCACCTTCTACGCCAAGGGCAATCCGCGCTTCACGAAGCCGAAGTTCTACGACGGCATGCTGGGGCTGTCGAAGCGGCTGCGCGGCCTGAACCTGCCCGACAAGCCGGTCGATCCCTCGACGGTGGTGGTGTACTCGCTCATGAGCGAGGGCCAGGGGCAGCCCAACAAGCGCGGGGACGCCCGCTACCGCACGTCGGGCGACGGGCTGTACACCACGTATTCGCTGCTGGGCGAGCTGAACGGCGCGCCGTTCGTGTTCGACACCGACGAGCGCCTCGCGGCCCAGCGCGACCGCCTGGCGCGCGCGAAGGTCGTGTGGCTGCCGCGCGGCGACACCCTCGATCGTCCCTTCGCCGAGGCCCTGCGCGACTGGGTGGCCGC
>CAMCDF010000077.1 GCA_945873475.1 Bifidobacterium breve
GTCGTGGGTCTGGTGAACCGCAGCGCATCCACCGCCATCGACGACGCCCTCGAGGCCGGCGCACGCCCACCGGCCCCCGATCTCACGCTTCCCGTGCTGGTGTCGGGCCCCGGCCTGCCGCCTGTGGGCGAGGATGCCTCGCTCGCCGACCTGAAGGGGAAGGTGGTGCTGGTGAACCTCTGGGCGTCGTGGTGCGGCCCCTGCCGCGATGAGGCGCCGGTGCTCGAGGAGATCTGGAACACCTACCGCGCGAAGGGCGTGACCGTGCTGGGCATCGACATCCAGGACCTCTCGTCGGACGCCCGCGCCTTCATCAAGGAGTACGGCCTCACGTACCCGTCGCTGCGTGATGGCAGCGACGACAGCAAGAACGCCCTCGAGGCCACCGGCGTGCCCGAGACCTACCTCATCGACAGGAAGGGCCGCATCGCCCTGCACCTCGCGGGGCCGGTGTCGAGCACCGAGCAGCTGTCGGGGCCCATCGACCAGGTGCTGGCCGGCAAGTGATGCCCCGCCGCCTCGCCGCCTTCGTGGCCATCCTGCTGTCGGCCCTCGCACTGGCGGCTCCGGCGATGTCGCTGACGGTGGTGGAGGTGGCGCGCGAGGTGCGCTGCCCCACCTGCAACACGCCGCTCGACGTCTCGAACTCGCCTGCCGCGGAGCGCATGAAGATCTTCATCGCCCAGCGCATCGAGGCGGGTGACGACAAGCAGGAGATCATCGACGCCCTGGTGGTGGAGTTCGGTCGCGGGGTACTCACCACGCCGCCGAAGGAGGGCTTCGACCTGGTGGCGTGGATCGTGCCCATCGCGCTGGTGGTGGGCGGTCTGGCCGCGATCCCCTTCGTCACGCGCTCATGGGCGCGACGGCGCCGCGATGACCTCGCGCCCGAGATCTCGGCGGAGGACGCCGCCCGCCTCGAGGACGAGCTGCGCCGCGACGGGGGATAGCCGGCGATGGAGCCTCGCCAGCCGATCCTGATCGGAACCGCGTCGTGGACCGACCCGGAGTTCATCAAGGCGGGGTGGTACCCGGATGAGGTGAAGAACGACGCCGAGGGGCGGCTGCGCTACTACGCCGAGCACTTCCCCATGGTGGAGGTGAATGCCACCTTCTACGCACTGCCGCGCATCGGCACCGTGCAGGCGTGGGCCGATCGCACCCCCGACGACTTCCGGTTCCACGTGAAGGCCCACCAGGTGATCTCCGGCCATGCGAGCGACCCCGCGCGGCTGCCCGAGCCGCTGCGGGACCTTCCCTACGAGGCCGACCGCCGGGGGCGCATTCGCCGCCCATCTCGCGAGATGCGCGACGCCGTGATCGACTCGATGGTGGAGGCCATCGCCCCGCTTGGCGACAAGCTGGGCTCGGTGCTGCTGCAGTTGCCCCCGCACGTGGCATCGGGCGATGACACCCGGGCCGAGGTCGGCCGCATCATCGAGCGCCTCACGCCCCTGCGCACGGCCGTGGAGTTCCGCCATGTCTCCTGGGCGGATCCCGGGCAGAGGGAGGCCGCTGCGGAGATGCTTGCCGAGCGCGACGCGGCCTGGGTGTGCGTGGACGCCCCGCGCATCGACGTGACCAGCGCCATGCCGCCCATCGTGGAGGTCACCTGCCCCGAGCTCGCGTACCTGCGCCTGCATGGACGTAACGCGGGCACCTGGCAGGGCAGCCGCACCGTGGCCGAGCGCTTTGATTGGCAGTACTCCGACGAGGAGCTCGGGGAGTGGGTGGGTCCGGTCATCGACATGGCCGAGCGCGCACAGGAGGTCGCGGTCGTGTTCAACAACAACCACGGTGACTTCGCGCTGCGAAGCGCCGCGCGATTCGGGGAGTTGCTGAAGCGGTGAGGATGCGGACCCTCGGGGCGGCCCTGGTGGTGGTGGGCGGCATCGCCGTGGCGGCCGGCACGGCGGCGGGCGCGCCACTGGAGCGCGCGCTCGACTACCTGTCGGCCCGTCAGGACCCCACCACGGGCGCGGTGGGCCCCCAGGCCGGTCGCGCCGCCGACACCGCATGGGCCGCGCTCGCCGTGGCGGGAGCCGGGGAGGCGCCATCGGCCTGGACCCGCGGCGGCGCGGCGTCGCTGGCCGCCGCGGTGTCGGCCCAGCCGGCTGATACGCCCGGGGACATCCTGAGGCAGGCGGTCGCGCGCCGCGCCGCGGGTACGGTGGACGACGCCCTTGCCGCACGGGTTGCGGCCCAGCAGTCGGCCGACGGATCGTTCGGCGGATCGGCCGGTAACACCGCCTGGGGCGTGCTGGCCCTGAGGGCGGTGGGCAGGGCGGCAGATGACGCCGCCGTGGTCGCGGCCGTCCGTTCCCTCGTGGCCTTGCGCCTGCCCGACGGCGGATGGGCCTCTGCCGCGGGGTCAGCGGCGTCGGACGCCGTGGCGACGTCCACCGGTATCCAGGCGTTGCGCGCCGTTCGGATGCCCGTGTCCGACCCGGTGCTCGCAGGCGCACGCGCCCGGCTGCTGGCGCTGCGCGACCCCACCGGGGGCTTCTCGCGGTCGGCGGTTCCCACGGCCTGGGCCGTGGTGGCGATCAGGGCGCTGGGGGAGAGGCCGGGGCGGGGAGCGTGGGCCCGCGGCGGCAGCCCCCTCGCGGTGCTGGAGGGCCTGCAGGACCCCGATGGCGGGGTGAGGCCCACCCCGGGGTCGCGCCCGGCGGTATTCGCCACGGCCGTCGCGGCCCTGGCGTGGTCGCAGGGAGTGCTGCCCGTGGCACCGGGTACGCGCGCCACGCCCAACCGGGCTCCCCGGGTGGTGCGGCGCACGCCGGCGTCGGGCGACGTCGTGCGCGGCGTGTTCTCGGTGCGCTACGTCGACGAGCGCGGAGGCACGGGCATCGACCCCTCCCGCACCACCATCACGGTGAATGGGCGCGACGTCACCCGGCGCGCACGCATCACCCCGTTCACCCTGCAGGTGCGGCCATCGGCGCTGCCGCGGGGCAATCTGGCCATCACCCTGAGGGTCCGTGACCGCGCCGGACACTCCACGGAGACCGCCTGGTCGGTCGTCGGTGCGGGCTAGGTCTAGAATGCCGGGTGTTGCGCACGACCTGGGAGGCCCGTCAATGATCACCCTCACGCCCGTCGCCGGGGACAAGCTCAAGGAGCTCATCGCCAACGAGGCCGAGCCCGGGTCCGGGCTGCGCGTGAAGGTGGTGCCCGGCGGATGCTCGGGCTTCGAGTACGCCATGACCTTCGACAAGCCCCGCGACGACGACGAGGTGGTCGAGCAGCACGGCGTGCGGGTCATCGTCGACCGCATGAGCGTGCCGTACCTGCTCGGGTCGGAGTTCGACTACGAAGAGGGCTTCCAGGGCGCGGGCTTCCGCATTAACAACCCCAACTCCACGGGGTCGTGCGGATGCGGCAAGTCGTTCACCGCCTGAGCGCCTGACCGCCTGAGGGCCCCCGCACCGGCGCCTGAGGGGCGCCGGTGCGGGGGTCTGTGCTCAGGAGCAGGCGGGGTACGTGGTGTCGCCGGCGATGAGCACCCGCGACTCCGCACCGAACCTGTAGTCGGCGGCAGTGCCCCCGGAACCCGTGACGGTCTCGGGGATCACCCCGTTCAGGCCGATGTCCTGGCTCTCGGTGACGAACCGGTCGAGCGCGTCGGCGTACGCGATGGACGGCGTGAGGAACTCACGCTGCAGTCCGTTGGCGCTGAACGGGTAGGCATCGCCGCCGTTTGCCAGGAAGTCGGTCGTCATGAGGACCAACTGGCGTGATGCCTCGCCCGCCACCACGGCCCCGCCCTGGATGACGGTGGCCACGGTCGCCCCGGTGGCCCTGTTGATGATGTCGACCTGCTGCACGCGCGAGCCCGCGGGCTGCGAGGTGTCGACGGTCACGACCATGCCTCCGATCTGGGCGAACTTGCCGTTGCCGGAGGGCAGCGAACCGTAGGCGTGCTCGAGGAGTGCCTTGAGCTTGGCCGGTGTCACGCCCGGAACGCGCACGATGAGGTTGTCGAACGGCAGGGCGTCGAAGACGTCCTTCATCGAGAACGCCCATGTGCTCCCGGGAGCCACGGTCGTCGAGCAGATCGGCCGGTTGGCCGACCACCGGATGCCGCCGCCATTGGTGAGGGCGATGTCCGGCAGCGGGATTGAGCGTGCCTGCGCGTCCCGGCGGCCCACGTAGAGGAAGGCATCGGCAGTCAGGTTGCCGAGGTTCGCCTCGCGGGTGCGCACCGGGTTGTCGCGGCGGGCATCGAGGCGAACCTCCGACTGCGCGCGGATGTCGCTGGCCAGGCCCAGCACGTACGCGGCGAGAGGCGTGTCGACCTCTGCGACCAGACGGGGGTCACCCGCGATGATGTCCGGGTCGCCCGTCCGGCCCGACACCCGGATCGGGCCCGACCGTGTGCTGTCGATGGTGGTGATGCGCCCGCCACGGTCGAACTCCAGGGTCAGGCGGCCGACGTAGCGGTACTCGCCCTGGGTGGTGACGATGGGCACGCTGGCGCCCGTGGCATCGGTGGCCATGGTGGGGTAGGGGCCGACGATGGGGTCGCTGTTCACCAGCGCCGTACCGGCTGTCGCGAGAAGTTCGTCACCGCCACCGGCGATGACGATGTCAACACCCCGCAACTGCGGCACGAGGGCGCGCTCCGAGGACAGGCCCTGAAGGTGCGAGGACAGGATGATCTTGTTGACGCCCTGCGCCTCGAGTTCGCCGGCGGCGGCGTTGACGATCTCCGCGAGGTTCGACCGCACCGTGACGGGCGCGGGGCTCGAGATGACCGGCAGCAGATCGGTCGTCAGGCCGATGATCCCGATCTTCTCGCCCTGGCGCTCCACCACCGTGTAGGGCTGGATGCGCTTGGCGCCCACGAGGGACTGCAGCGACGCGAATGCCGAGAAGTCGAGGTTGGCACTGATCCACGTCGCATTGCGATCAGTGGTGTCGTCGATCATCTGTGCGAGACGGGCGGGACCGAAGTCGAAGTCGTGGTTTCCCAGGGTGATGGCGTCGTACCCGATGCGCGAAAGCACGTATGCGTCGTAGCTGCGCCCGGCTGCCTGGGCGGCGCGGGCCGTGACCCCCGGCAGGATGTTGTCTCCGGAGGACACCACGACGACACCCTGCTTCTTGCGACCGGCTGCGATGTCGGCGTCCGAGTACGCCTCGGCGGCGGCTCGCGTCTCGGCGAGCTTCGCAGTGAATCGTGCGGCCCCGCCATAGTTGGTGATCGAATCGCCCGTGCGGAGCTTCGACTCGCCATCGTTGTTGTGGAGCAGCGTCATGCGGAAAGGCGAGCCCGAGGCCGCGATGCCCCCGGTCCCGGATCCCGGAGCGGAACCGCCCGACGGCGTGGACGCGGTGGGGAAGGTCCGCAGGCGCGTGGTATTCGTGACCCGACGGCCATTGCAGTAGGTGGTGACGACACGCGTGATCGAATCGGCGCCGGCCGTGCTTTTCGTGACACGTCGCGTGCGGATCAGACGCGCTCTGGCGCTGACCCATCGGGGTCCCGGGCATGCGCGCGTCCGGTTCGGCGCCAGCGCCGTGGAGCGGGCGATGTCCGCGGAAGTGGCCGTGATCGGGGCCGCCCACACCGGCGGGGCGGCGCCAGCGGCGGTGCACGCTGCACCTGCGACGGCGACTGATGCCGTGATGACGATGGCTCGGGTTCTCATGCAGGCCTCCCTCAGCTGACGTTTCGGGGCGGGGCGCCCTGCCCCGTGTATGCCGCGCCATCATGTCGGGGAGGTCATGCGCCGATGGCTGTTGTCGCCCCCTGTGGCCCAAAGTGTTGTTCCCTTGTCACAACTCGGTCGTAGACCCATCAGTTGCAGTCGTGCAGCATCTGGGGTGGTTGCCGTCCATTGACACCCGCTGTCGCGATCACCACGATGCATCCATGAGCACTCCGATCATCGCCGGGGCGGTCCGTACGCCCATCGGCGCCTTCATGGGCGCGCTCTCAGGCGTGCCCGCCACCGATCTGGGCGCCATCGTCATCCGCGAGGCCCTGAACCGTGCAGGCGTCGCGGGCGATCAGGTGGACGACGTGCTGATGGGCTGCATCCTGCAGGGCGGCCTGGGGCAGGGGCCTGCGCGCCAGAGCGCCATCGCAGCCGGCGTGCCCGACACCGTGCCGGCGACGACCATCAACCAGCTGTGCGGATCGGGTCTGCGCGCTGTGGGTATGGCCGCCCAGGCGATTCGCGCGGGCGACGCGGATGTGGTGGTTGCCGGCGGCATGGAGAGCATGAGCCGGGCGCCCCACGTGGCGATGCTGCGCGAGGGGCACCGCATGGGCGACGTGCCGATGCGCGACACGCTGATTGCCGACGGCCTGTGGTGCGTGCTGACCGATCAGCACATGGGCGGCACCGCCGAGGTGGTGGCGGAACGCTTCGGCGTGAGCCGGGACGACCAGGACGCCTTCGCGGCCGAGAGCCAGCGGCTTGCCCGGATGGCCATGGAGCGCGATCACTTCCGCGATCAGATCGTTCCGGTTCCCGTGCCGCAGCGCCGTGGTGACCCCGTGCTCGTGCATTCGGATGAGCACCCGCGGCCCGACACCACGGCCGAGTCGCTGGGCTCGCTCCGCCCGGCGTTCCGCGAGGGCGGCACGGTGACGGCGGGCAATGCATCGGGCATCAACGACGGCGCCGCAGCGATGGTCGTGCTGTCGGAGGATCGCGCTGCTGAACTCGGCGTGCAGCCCATGGGGCGCATCCTGGGGTACGCATGGACGGGCATCGCCCCCGAGATCATGGGCTTCGCGCCCGTCGACGCCATTCGCAAGGCCCTCGACCGCGCCGGCATCGGCATCGAGCGGGTGGAGTTGTTCGAGGTGAACGAGGCTTTCGCCGCCCAGGCCGTGGCCGTGCAGCGCGAACTCGGCATCGGCCGGGAGGTGCTGAACGTGAATGGCGGCGCGATCGCACTGGGACACCCCGTGGGGGCCTCGGGCGCGAGGATCCTGGTGACGCTGCTGCACGAGATGCAGCACCGCGAGGCGCGCGTGGGCGTGGCGGCGTTGTGCGTGGGCGGGGGCCAGGGCGTGGCCATGGTCGTGGAGTCGCTCGCGACGTCATGACCCGGGCGGCGCGTCACGCCCGGGTGTGGCCGCCCCTCTATCGCGCAGGGCGCGCCGCGGTGACGGCCTGGGGCAGGGCGCTCAACGGGTTCGAGGTGGCCGGCAGGGGGAACATCCCCGCTGATCGGGGCTGCCTGGTGGTGTGCAACCACCTGGCGGACTGCGACGGCATGTACGTGGGCGCGGCCCTGCCGGGCCTGCCCCGGGAGGTGCAGCACCTGGTCACCGGGCGCCATCACGATTCGTCGCCCCTGGTGCGTGAGGTGCTGCTGCGGGTGGGGCTCGAGCCCGTTCGTACCGACGGCACGGAGATGGCGGCGCTCCGTCATGCGCGGCGGGTGCTGCAGGACGGCGGCATCGTGGTGATCTACCCCGAGGGATTTCCCGGCTACTCCGCCAGGGTTGGGGCATTCGCGGCGGGTGTGGGGTGGCTGGCCCTCACGCCGGGCATCCACGTGGTGCCCGCGGCCATCTGGGGTACCCATCGCGTGATGCGCCACGGCCTGCCGGTGGCGCGCGGCCCCGTTCGGGTGGCGTTCGGCCCGGCCGGCACCATTGACGGCCCGGAGGGTTCGCGCGCGGAGCGGGTGGCCCGGGTCACCGCGCGTATGCGCCACGACGTGCAGCGGCTGGTGGACGCCGTGGCCGCGGGCGGTCCCCCGGCATGATGGGCGCTTGACGTCACCGGTGAGATAACCGAACATCGTGAGGTGGGCCCGGGCGGGCCCTGTGACGATTGAGCACCTATGCCCCTGGACTTCGCATGAGCACGGCGCCCACCGCGGGAGCGCGTGATGGCTATCGCCGCCGGGCGCTGCTGGTGGAGGACGATGCCTTCACCCGCGCCCTGCTGGCCGAGGTCATCACGGGCGCGGGGTTCGACGTGCACGAGTGCGAGTCGGCGCGTGAGGCGTCGGATGCCTTCGACGCCTTCGACCCCGATGTGCTGGTCGTGGACATCCAACTCGAGCAACCGCCCAATGGCGCCCAGCTGGCCCAGGCCCTGCACGCACGCGCGCCCTACCTGGGAATCGTGGTGGTGTCGCAGTACCCGAGCCCCGCCTCGGCGAAGGCCACGGGCGCCCTGCCCGAGGGCGCGGCCTTCGTTCACAAGGGAGAGGTCGACTCGTCGAAGGTGGTGCTGCGCGCCATCGAGTCGGTGCTGTCGGACGACCTGGCACCGGTGGTCGAACCGGCGTCGACCGCTGCCGGGCCCGGCGCCGTGGCCAGGTGCTCGGCCAGCCAGCTC
>CAMCDF010000078.1 GCA_945873475.1 Bifidobacterium breve
GACCGCGTGGTCACCGGGGCCCTCGTTGCCGTACGACTGGGTCCCCGTGCCGTTCTGGGTGTCGTGGTGGGCCGCGAGGCCCCCACGCACACCGGCACGCTGGCGCCCATTGCGGGAGTGGTCGACGCCCCCGTGGTGCCCGGTGAGCTGATCGGCCTCGCCCGATGGGTGTCGGCCCGCACGCTTGCCCCCCTGGGTGCATGCCTGCGGCTGGTGCTGCCGCCGGGATCCGAGGGCGCATTGCGCCGGGGGCCCGACGGCACGTGGCGCCTGGGCGCACCGACGGGCCAGGGTCGCGAGCGGCTGGTTGCGCGCGTGGTGGACGGCGCTCCCGAGGCGCAGGGGCGCCGTGCGGCGGTGCTTGCCGACCTGCGCGAGGCGGGGGGCACCCTGCCTGCGGCCGACCTCGTGCGCCTTTCGGGCACCACCATGGCCACCGTTCGCCGCCTGGCCGACGACGGCCACATCAGCCTGGTGGCCGAGCGCGAGGATGCCAGCGGCCTCGACTGGTTCGGCTCTGCGCCCCCGCCCGACGAGCCCCCCGTGCTCACCGACGAGCAGGCGGCCGCGGTGAGTCGCATCACGCGGGCCATCGGCACGGGCACCACCGAGGCCCTGCTGCTGCACGGGGTCACGGGATCCGGCAAGAGCGAGGTGTACCTGCGGGCCATCGCGGTGGCGAGGGAGCGCGGCCTGTCGTCGCTGGTGCTGGTGCCCGAGATCGCCCTCACGCCGCAGCTGCTGGGGCGCCTGCGGGCGCGACTGGGCGAGCGCGTGGCCGTGTGGCACTCGGCGCTGGCACCCGCTGAGCGCGCCGCCGAGTACCGGCGCATCGCATCCGGCGACGCCGACGTGGTGCTGGGCGCCCGCAGCGCCGTGTTCGCGCCGCTCGCGCGGCTGGGCCTGGTGATCGTGGACGAGGAGCACGACTCGTCGTACAAGCAGGACTCCACGCCCCGCTACGACGCCCGGCAGGTCGCGTACCGGCGTGCGCTCGATTCGGGCGCCGCCCTGGTGTACGGCAGCGCCACGCCCCGCCCCGAGGCCTGGCATGCGCTCGAGCGCATCACCCTTGCCAACCGCGCCGACGGGGCCGAGATGCCGCCCGTGCAGGTGGTGGACATGCGCACCCAGCCACCCGGCCCGGTGTCGCGACCGCTGGCGCGGGCGCTGCAGGAGGCCGGGGAGAGGGGCGAGAAGGCGATCATCCTGCTCAACAGGCGCGGGTTCTCGCGTACCACGCTGTGCCGGTCGTGCGGGTGGATCGCCCGGTGCCCCGACTGCGACGTGCCGATGGTGCTGCACCGCGAGGGCGCGGGCGAGCGGCTGGTGTGCCACCACTGCGGTATCGAGCGCGACCCCCCGTCTGCGTGCCCGTCGTGCCGGTCGGTGGATGTCGGCCGGCAGGGTTCGGGCACCCAGGCCCTCGAGGAGGCCCTGGCGCGGGTGGTTCCCGATACCCGGCTGGTGCGGCTGGATGCCGACACCGCGGCGCGGCGCGGCGGCATCGTCGGCCTGCTCGAGGAGTTCGGGCGCCCCGGGCCGGCGATCCTGCTGGGCACCCAGATGGTGGCCAAGGGGCACGACCTGCCCGCGGTCACCGTGGCAGGAATCCTCGACGCCGACGCCGCCCTGCAGCACGCCGACTTCCGCGCTGAGGAGCGGGCGTTCTCGCTCATCGTGCAGCTGGCCGGCCGCGCCGGACGGCGCCGGGGCGAGCCCGCGCAGGTGGTGGTGCAGGCGTGGGAGCCCGCCGCGCGTGCGGTGCAGCTGGGAGCCGCCCACGCGGTGGAGCAGTTCCTGGAGGGCGAGGTCGAGCGCCGCCGGCCGCGCGGAATGCCGCCCCACGGGCACCTGCTGCGCATCGTGGTCGAGGGAGAGGCGCCGCAGCGGGTGGCTGAGGTCGCGGATGAAATCGCCGATGCGCTGGCCGAGGCCGACTCATCCATCACGGTTCGCGGACCCTCGCGGTTGCACCGCCTGCGGGGCCGTACGCGCCGCGCGCTGCTGCTGCAGGCACCCACCTCGTCGGTGCTCATCACGGCGGTTCGGCGCGTTCTCGATGCGCCGCGCGGGCCCGCGAGCCGCTCGGGGGTGCGCGTGGGGGTCGACGTTGACCCGCAGGACACCTGAAACCGCAGTCCGATCACGGTACCCTGCCCCCGGCCCATATCCCGACCCGAGGTCCAACGATGCCCGCCCCGCGAATCTTCGCGTCCCAGTCCGAGCCCCGCGCCCAGTGGACCCACGTGCTCGCGTCCGTCCTCGCGCTCTGCGGAGCCGAGCACCGCGTCGCCCTCATGCGTGAGTTCCTCGATGAGGACATCGCGGGCGTCGAGACCGCCATCGTGCGCGAGTTCGCGCCGGCAGGCGACGACGTCATCGACATCGTGGTGCAGGACCGCGACAAGGCCTGGGCCTTCGCCGTGCAGACCTCGCTGACGTTCCAGGGCGACATCGCAGACCGCCTGAAGACCGCTGCGGGTGCGCTGTCCGACTACGGTCGCGTCATCGTGATGGGCATCACCGCCGACCGCAAGCCGGGCCCCTACATGGACGCAGTGTCGTCCGCGGGCATCGAGACCCGCTACTGCTCGTGGCTGCGCGTGCGCGACTGGGTGCAGGAGCGCCCCGAGCGCGGCAACGCGCAGGGGGTCGACCTGTCCGTGCTGCAGCAGGCCGAGTACTTCCTCACCCCGAACGTGGCCGAGCTGTACCGCCTCGAGGACATCGTGCCCACGGTGCCGCCGGCCGCGCGCGAGGCCGTGACTGCCGCCTTCTTCGGCCTCAACGACCTCTCGCCGGCCCCGCGCATCGACCAGGGCCCGGACGGCGCCACGGCCATCTTCCCGCGCACCGGCGACACCAAGGTCGAGCTGGTCGTCCGCGGTGGCTCCGCGCACCTGGCGCTCGAGGGCGCGGGTGACGTTGCCATCGGGTCGGACGCCGACTGGGAGGTCGCATCCAGCGGCGCCCTGGCCACCGCGCGCCGCCTGCTGCCGAGGAAGAGGTAGCCATCACGGCCGGCGCGGGCAGCGCATACGGAACCCTCGCCGGCCGCTGGGCCGTGGGGGATCCCATCGCCCGCGGCGGCCAGGCCACCGTCCACCACGCCGTCCACGTGTCGCTGGGCCGTGAGGTGGCGATCAAGGTCTTCCACCCGCACGTGTGGGACGACCCTGCGTTCCGTGTGCGCTTCCGCCGCGAGTGCGAGGCGCTCGTGGCGCTGGAGCACCCGCATGTGATTCCCGTGCTCGACGCCGGGGAGTCCGACGGCACGGGCTGGATCGTCATGCACCTGGCCCAGGGCGGCAGCCTGGCCGACCGGCTGCAGGCCGGACCCCTCGATGCGGATGAGGCCGTGCGCATCCTGCGCCAGGTGGCATCTGCGCTGGACGCCGCGCACGCCGAGGGCCGGCTGCACCGCGATGTGAAGCCCGCCAACGTGCTGCTGGAGCCCGACGGTCACGCATGGCTGGCCGATTTCGGCGTGGCCCGCTCGGTGGGCACCACCACGACCGTGCCGGGGCAGATGATCGGCACCGCCGCCTACATGGCCCCCGAGGTCATCTCGGGCGGGCGTGCGCGGCCCTCATCCGACCTCTACGCGTTCGCGTGCATGGCGTTCGAGGCCATCACGGGTCGCAGGCCGTTCCCGGACGGCGAGGTGGGCACGGTGCTGTTCGCGCACCTCGAGCGCACCCCGCCCCGCGCGCGGGCGATACGGCCCGACCTGCCGAAGCGCGTGGAGCGCGAACTCGCCCGGGGGCTTGCCAAGGACCCCCGCGACCGGCCGCGCAGCGCGATGTCCATGGTGGACGCCCTTGAGGCAGCCCTGCCGCGCCCGGATGCCACGGTGGCCTACGGGGCGATGCCGCCCGTTCGGTCGCGCCGGTCGCGCCGATCGCGCACGGGCACCGGTCTGGTTGCGCTGGCGGCGTCGGCCACCCTGCTCGTGGGCGGCGCCGTGGCCGCCTGGGCGCTGGTGGGCAGCGCGGGCAGCGACACCGTGGCCGTCGATCGCCGGCCGCCCCTGCCGCCGGTGCCGACCGCGGATGGCGAGGTGACCGGCCGTGAGGCACCCCAGGGGGCCGTGCCCGGCACCACGCGTGCCGACCGCGTGGCCGCCACCACGGTGGATGGCGCCACCGCCTATGCCATCAGGGCCGGTGAGGGTCGTGCGCCCGAGGCCGTGGCATCGTCGGTGGCGGCGGGCCTCGCCGACTCCGGCCTGCTGGTGGATCGTCTCGACCTGGCCGGGGGCGGCACCATGGCCCTCGGGCACGCGGTCACCGACTTCCTCATGCGTGGCGACACCTGGGCCGTCGCCCAGGTGCCCGGTGCGCGGGCGTCTGACCCCGACCGCGTGCTGGTGGTGCGGGGTACAGGTGGCACCCCGGCCCGCGTGGTCGATGCCCTGTCTGCGGCGCGTCCCGCGGCGGTGGTCGCGCCGCAGTAGCGCCCCGGGCGCGATGTCGGGGCCCCGGCCGGTGGTACCCTGCCGCCATGTCGCGACGGTCGTTCGAGGATCCCGAGCGCGAGGCAGCCCGCCTTGCCGCGCTCGAGCACATACGCCAGTACGGAGACCCCGTGCTGCGCACGCCCAGCGAGCGCATCGAGGTGTTCGACGAGGCCCTGGTGGCCGAGGCGCACGAGATGGTGCGCCTCATGGACGAGGGCAGGGGAGTGGGCCTGGCCGCCCCGCAGCTGGGTCGGCTCAGGCGCCTCATCGTGGTGCAGCCGTATGAGGACCAGCCGGCGCACGCGCTGGTGAACCCCGAGATCCTCTCGCGCGGTGACGACGAGGACATCGCGCCCGAGGGGTGCCTGTCGATCGGCGAGGTCAACGTCGACGTGCCCCGCGCCCTGGAGATCCGCATCCGCGCGCAGGACCTCAACGGCACCGAGTTCGAGGCCGACATCGAGGGCTTTGCCGCCCGGGTGATCCAGCACGAGATCGACCACCTGGACGGCATCCTCATCCTCGACCGCGCCACTCCCGAGGACCGCCGCGCGGCCCTCGCCGAGCTGCGCGAGTCGCTGCTCCCGAGCGCCTAGGCAGCCGCCGCGATGAGGGTGTTGTTCGCGGGCAGCCCCGCGCCCGCCGTTCCGGTGCTCGACGCCCTCCTGGCGTCGCGTCACGAGGTCGCGCTGGTCATCACCCGTGAGGACCGCCCGAAGGGGCGCTCGCGCACCCCGGTGCCCACCCCCGTGGGGGAGGCCGCTGACGCTGCGGGAATCCCCACGCTCAAGCCCGCGTCCATCAACGCGCCGGAGTCGCTGGCCGTCATGCGCGACGCCGACGCCGGGGCGCTGGTGGTGGCCGCCTTCGGGCAGATCCTGCGCGACGAGGTTCTGGGCGGCTGGCCGTGCATCAACGTGCACTACTCGCTGCTTCCCGCGTACCGCGGCGCCGCTCCGGTGGAGCGCGCCCTCATGGACGGCGCCGACGAGGTGGGCACGACGATCATGGTGATGGACCAGGGCCTCGACACCGGCCCCGTCGTGGAGTCGGTGGTGGTGCCGCTGGCGCGCGACGACGACGCAGGCTCGCTGCTCATGAAGATGGCCCAGGCATCCGGCCCGGCGCTCGTGCGCGCCCTCGACGCCCTCGAGGCCGGGGCACTGGTGAGCACCCCCCAGCCCGACGAGGGCGTCACCATCGCGGCGAAGATCACCGACGAGGACCGGCCCATCGACCCGCGGCGCACCGCGAAGCAGATCCAGGACCAGGTCAGGGCCCTGTCGCCGCACGTGGGCGCCACCATCGGCATCGACGGGCAGCAGTTCAAGGTGTGGCGCGCCAAGCCCACCAACGCTGCAGCCGTGCCGGGGCTGGTACGCGACTCCGGCCGCATCATCCTGGGCACCGCATCGGGAGGGCTCGAGATCGTCGAACTGCAGCCCCCCGGAAAGGCACGCATGCACGCAGACGCATTCCTCAGGGGGTACCGCGGTGACCTCGCGCTCACGACCTAGGGACCCCCGCGAACAGCGGGCGCAGGTGTCGCCTGCGCGGCGCATCGCCTACGGCGTGCTGCGCCGGGTGGACGACGGCGCGTACGCCGATCGCGCCCTGGCCGCCGAGTGCGCGCGGGTGCGCATTGACCCCCGCGACCGCCAGCAGGCCCAGCGACTCGCCTTCGGCACGGTGCAGATGCGGCGCCTGCTCGACTGGCTCATCGACGGTGCGGCCGAGAAGCCCGACCGCATCGAGCCCGAGGTGCGCGACGTCCTGCGCATGGCCACGTACGAGATCATCGCGTCTGACGGCACGCCCGACTGGGCGGCCGTCGACCAGGCCGTCACGCTGGCGCGATCGCTGCCGGGCCCACGTGGCCGCGGGGGTGCCCGCGCCGGCCTGGTCAATGCGCTGCTGCGGCGCATCGCATCAGACGCCCCGGCGCGCATCGCCGGGCTCGGCCCGTCGGATGTCGCGCTGCGCAACTCGTTCCCCGACTGGATCGCCGATGGGCTGGTGCGATCGCTGGGGGCCGACGACGCGCAGGCCGTGATGGCGGCCGCCAACACGGCATCGGAGTCGGCGGTGCGCTGGAACACCCTGCGAGGGCCGCGCGAGGCCCTGGAGGCCGAGCTGCCCGCATGGCACGGCGACACGCTTCTTCCCGAGGCCATGGTGCTCGATGAGCCCTTCGCGCTGGAGGACTCCGCCGCATGGAGCGAGGGCCGCGTGATGGCCCAGAGCCGCGCGTCGATGATGCCGGCGCGCGCCCTCATGCCCCGGGCGGGCGAGCGGGTGCTCGACCTCTGCGCGGCGCCGGGCGCCAAGGCCACGCAGCTGGCCGCACTGGCGGACGGGAAGGCGGAGATCGTGGCGGTCGAGCTGCACCCGGCCCGGGCGCGCGCGCTTCGCGAGCACGCAGAGCGCATGGGGGCCGACATCACGGTGTTCGACGGCGACGGCCGCGAGGTCGCCCTGCCGGGCGGCGACTTCGACGCCGTGCTGGTGGACGCCCCGTGCACGGGAACCGGCGTGCTGTCATCGCGTCCGGATGCCCGCTGGCGGCGGCGTGAGGAGGCCCTCGCTCCGCTGGTGGCGATCCAGCAGGGCCTGCTGGCCCGGGCGCTCGAGGTGGTTCGCCCCGGCGGTCGCGTGGTGTATTCCACCTGCAGCCTGCTGCGGGAGGAGAACGAGGACGTCATCCGGGCCTCGGGGGCCGAGGTCGACGACCTCTCGGCGGAGTTCCCCGGCATGGAATCGCCCGATCTCCCGGGCACGCTTCGCCTGCTTCCCCACGTGCAGGGCACCGATGGATTCTTCGTCGCACGGCTCGTGGGCCGATAACCTGCCGCCCATGCCGGACATGCCCTCAACGCCTGCGGTCTGCCCGTCGCTGATGTCGGCCGACGCCCTTCGGCTGGGCGATCAGGTGGACGCCCTGATCGATGCCGGCGCCCGCGTGTTCCACGTGGACGTCATGGACGGCCGCTTCGTGCCGAACCTCATGCTGGGAACCGAGACCACGCGGGCCGTCGCCGGCCTCGCGCGGCCCCGTGGTGGCCTGGTCGATGTGCACCTCATGGTCGAGCGCCCGGGGGATGCCATTCAGTGGTTCGCCCCCCACGCAGACATGATCAGCGTGCACGTGGAGGCCGACCCGCACCCCCACCAGCTGCTGGGCGAGATCCGCGCCGCCGGATGCCTCGCGGGCCTGGCCATCAACCCGGGCACCCCGGTCGAGGCCGTGGTGCCGTTGCTCGAGCGCGTGGACTACGTGAACTGCATGGGCGTGAACCCGGGCTTCAGTGGGCAGTCGTTCATCCCCGAGACCCTGCCGCGCCTCACGGCGCTGCGTGACCTGCTGCCCGATCGCGTGGCGTTGCAGGTGGACGGCGGCATCGGCCCCGCGAACGTGACCGACGCGCGTGCGTGCGGCGCCGACCTGCTGGTGTCGGCATCAGCCATCTTCGGAGCAGCCGATCCCGTCGCCGCCTACGCCGACCTGGTCGGGCGGGTCGAATCGGCGTGAGCGCCGTGGGGCGCCCCACCGCGGCCGAGCGCACGCTGCTCATCCGCGCGTGCGAGCTCGCGGCGCGCGGGCGCGGGGTGGTGAGCCCCAATCC
>CAMCDF010000079.1 GCA_945873475.1 Bifidobacterium breve
TCACGCCGTTCAACTTCCCCCTCAACCTCGTGGCCCACAAGCTTGGCCCCGCCGTGGCCGTGGGTGCGCCGGTGGTGCTGAAGCCCGCGGGTCGCACGCCGTTGTCGGGGCTGGCCCTGGCGGCCATCCTGCGCGAGGCCGGTCTGCCCACCGGCATGCTGGGCTGGGTGCTGGGGGATGCCGTGGCGGGCGGGCCCCTCACCGCTCACCCCGATGTGTCGATGGTGTCGTTCACGGGAAGCAGCACGGTGGGCTGGGCCATCCGCGCTGCCCGCCCGGACATCCGCGTGGCGCTCGAGCTGGGCAACGCCACGCCGGTGATCGTGCACGACGACGCCGACCTGGCCGCGGCCGCACGCGCCATCGCCGGCAGCGCCTTCACCCACGCCGGTCAGTCGTGCATATCGGTGCAGCGCATCGTGGTTCAGCGCGAGGTCCACGACGAGCTCCTCCGCCACCTGCTGCCGCTGGTGGATTCCCTCGTGGTGGGCGACCCGCTCGACGACGCCACCGATGTTGGTCCCGTCATCGACTCCGCATCGGCCGATCGCATCCTCGAATGGATCGCCGAGGCCACCCAGTTCGGCGCCCGCATGCTGCGCGGAGGCGATCGCCTGCCCGGCGGCCCGGCGATGCTGGCCCCAACGGTGCTGGACGGCGTGGCGCCATTCGCACGCGTGATGCGCGAGGAGGTCTTCGGCCCGGTCATCGCCATATGCGTGTACGACCGCGTGGACGACGCCATCGCAATCGCGAACGACAGCCCCCTGGGGCTGCAGGCAGGCATCTTCACGGCACGCACCGACCTGGCCATGGCGTGGGCGCGCAGGCTCGACTTCGGCGGTGTGGTCATCAACGAGACCCCCACCTTCCGCGCCGACCACATGCCGTACGGGGGCGTGCGCGGATCGGGTGACGCCCGCGAGGGCCCCGCTGCCGCGGCGCTGGAGATGACCTACCCGAAGCTGGTCATCACCCGTATCCCCGCGCAGTAGCCACCCGGAAACGGCGGAGCCCGGCACGAGGCCGGGCTCCGGTTCCAGATGGCGGGAGAAGGATTTGAACCTTCGTAGGCAGAGCCGACGGTTTTACAGACCGCTCCCTTTGACCACTCGGGCACCCCGCCAGATGGCCGCGGCACCTTAGCGGAGACCGGGCGCCGGTCTCAATGCCCGTCGGCGATGGCGGGGGGCGGCAGGTGCCGGCCGGGCCCGGGGGTCACTCCCCGGGCTGGCTCGCCTGCGGGTCGAAGCGGTAGCCCACTCCGTGGTGGGTGATGATGAAGTCGGTGCCGGGGATCGCCGCCCGCAGCTTCTGGCGCACCTTGCGCACGAAGACGTCCACCGACCGGTCGCCGGCCATCATCTCGTAGCCCCAGGCGTCGCGGTAGATCCGGTTGCGCGCCAGTGGCTTTCCCTGCGCGCGGGCCAGCACCAGCAGCACCTGGAACTCGCGCGGCGTCAGCCCGATGCCCTCACCGGCGACGAACGCCTGCACCTGCTCGGGGTCGATCACCAGGCCCTCGGCCTGGATGGGGCCCTCATCGGCACGGCCGCGCTCCTTGTCGCGGCGGCGCAGGTGCGCCGACACCCGCGCCACGAGCTCCTTCATCGAGAAGGGCTTCGTCATGTAGTCGTCGGCGCCGATCTCCAGCCCGTGCACGCGGTCGTGCTCGCTGGTGCGGGCGCTGCACATGATCACCGGCACGTCCGGGTCGTCGGCACGGACCTCCTCGGTGAAGCGCCAGCCGTCCATCTGCGGCAGCATGAGGTCGAGCACCACGAGGTCGGGTCGTTCCCGCTTGAAGAGGCGCAGGCCCGTGGCGCCGTCGGCGGCCACGAGCGTGCGGTACCCGGCGCGTCCGAGGTGGTACGACACCGAGTCGGCGATTGCGGGGTCGTCCTCCACGATGAGGATCGTGTGGCTCGGCATGCCGCGACGCTACCAGCGGCCGGTGGCCCCGCGACCCCTGACGTTGCATGTGATCGGCGCACCCGCCGGGGCCGCGACGTCCCGCGCGCCCTCTACCGTGCAGGCGTGCGAGCGAACGACATGCGCCCGTGACCGCCGCCGGCGACGTGGTGGGGGGCCGTTACCGGCTTGACCGCCCCATCGGCAGCGGCGGCATGGCCACGGTGTGGCGCGCGGTCGATGAGGACACCGGGTCCGTGGTGGCCGTGAAGCTCATGCACCCCCGCGTGCAGGACGACCCCGACCTGCTGGCACGGTTCCGGCGGGAGGCCGACGTGGTGTCGCGCCTCGACCACCCCTGCATCGTGCGCCTGCTCGATCAGGGGGCAGAGGACGACGACGGCCCATACATCGTGTTCGAGCTGGTGGAGGGCACCAACCTGAAGGCCCTCATCCGCCAGGAGGGTCACCTCGCGCCGGCCGAGGCGGCGTCGATAGCCAGCCAGGTCGCCCGGGGGCTCGAGCTGGCGCACCGGTCGGGCATCGTGCATCGCGACATCAAGTCACACAACATCCTGGTCACCGGGTCCGGGGTGGCAACGCTCACCGACTTCGGAATCGCCCGCCTGCTCGATGGCATGCAGGACGGCCTCACCCGCACGGGAACCGTGCTGGGCACCAGCGACTACCTGGCCCCCGAGCAGGCCCGGGGGCTGGGCGTCGACGGGCGTACTGACGTGTACGCGCTGGGCATCGTGCTGTACGAGTGCCTCACGGGAGAGCTGCCGTTCCCGGCCGACACCCCGATGGCCGTGGCGCTTCGCCAGGTGCGCGACCCCATGCCCGACCCCCGCACGGTGCGGCCGGATGTTCCCGCCTACCTCGCGGCCATCGTCGCCCGCGCCTGCGAGAAGGATCCCGATGCCCGCTTCACGTCGGCCCTCGACATGGCCGACGCCCTCGTCGACGTCCCGTCGGGCAGCACCGCCGCGCTGCCGGTCATCCCGCCCGAGGTCGCGGCAGCTGATGCCGATACGGGGCGGCTCTCGCCCGCCGTGATGCCGGAGGACGCCGCCACGGGCGTGATCGCGCCGGTGGCCGATCCCGGTGCCTTCACCGCACCCGTGTCGGCCGCGGTGCCGACCGCCGCTCAGCCGACCGCCGCTGAGCCGGTCGGCGCGGACCGGGACGTGGTGGTGGCCACGGCTGCGCGCAGGCGCCGTTGGCCGGCCATCGTCGCCGGCGTGCTGGTGCTGGGCGCGGGGGCCACCGCGGCGGTGCTCGTGACCAGCGGTGGTTCCGACGTGGCGATTCCCGGCATCTCGTCGGGCGACGACGGCGGCGGCGGGGGATCGGGCGTGGGCCCCCTGCAGCTGGCGTCGGTCACCGATGCCGATCCCGGGGGGGAGGGCCGCGAGATGCCCGGCGAGGTGCCGTTGGCGTACGACGGCAACGACGCCACCTCGTGGCGTACCGAGAAGTACGCCACCCCCGACTTCGGGGGCCTCAAGGATGGAGTGGGGCTGGCCCTTGTGCTCGATACCCCTTCGGTGGCGCGCCGGCTCGACCTCACCAGCCGGGGCACCGGCGGGGCGTTCGAGGTCATCGCCGGCGAGCCCGGTCCGGATGCCCGCGTGGTGGGCAGGGGGTCGTTCCGGGATGGCAGGCAGCAGGTCAACCTGCAGGATGCCCCGGCGTCGGCCACCTACACGTTCTGGATCACCGATCTGCCCCCCAACGTCGACGGCGGTGGCTACCGCGCCTACGTGTCGGAGATCGGCCTGGAGGGCACCCCGCCCTAGGCGCCGAACATAACTGCATGCAGCTGCCCGGCCCGTGGGAGGACTCCCTTCGCGAACTCGACGACCGGCTCTCGCGGCAGGCCGGCAGGTCGAAGGCACTCGCGCCCGCCTCGCGCGAGGGCTACGTGCGCGACTGCAGGAGGGTGGCCACGTGGCTCAGCGAGCGTGGTGTGGCGCGGCCCACCGACATCACGCCGTCGATGCTCGAGGCCGCGCTGCGCGACATCGGCTGGGCGCCGTCCACGCAGCGCCGCGCTCTCACGTCGCTACGCGAGTGGCTGTACCCGTACTTCGAGCGTGGACGCTGCCCGGCCGCGCTCATCGATGCGCCGCGCGCCGAGCGCGCCCCGGTGCCACGGCTCTCGCAGGACGACGCCGCGGCGCTCGCGGCGCATGCCGCCGCGCTGGTCGACGATGCACCCCCCAGGTCAACGGCCAGGGCGCTGGCGATACGCGACCTGGCGCTCATCGAGGTTCTCTACGGCAGCGGGCTTCGCCGCCAGGAGGCCTGTGACCTGGTGCTGTCGTCGCTCGACTTCGAGCACGAGACCCTGTCGGTGGTCGGCAAGGGTGGCTACTCGCGCACGGTGCCGATGACCGAGCCGTGCGTGGACGCCCTGCGTACGTGGCTCGACGAGGGCCGGCCCACGCTGGCGGCGATGTCCGGCCTCACGGCGGCATCTCGGGCGCGGGTGTTCCTCTCGCGCACGGGGGCGGCACTGGACGGTGGCTCGGTGTACCGGGTCGTGCACCGCATGCTCACGGCGCTCGGGCGCACCGGCGGGCCGCACCTGCTGCGCCACGCGGCCGCGACCCACCTGCTGGAGGGGCCCGGAGGGTCCGGCGGCGCCCACCTGCGCGTGGTGCAGGAGTTCCTGGGCCACGCCAGCCTGGCCACCACCGAGCGCTACACGGGGGTCACCACGAAGGCCATGCAGAAGGCCCTGCGCGACGCCCACCCGAGGGGATCATGACGACCGCGCCCGCCGTCGACCCGCAGGGCTTCCGTGCTCTGGCGGCGTCGTTCGTGGCCACCCGCGGCAGCGCGAACACGCGCGCTGCGTACGCGCGCGACCTGAGGCTGCTTGGCGAGGCCCTCGGAATCGAGCCGGCCGACGCCGATGCGGCGCCCTTCGGGGTCGAGGCCGATCCCGTGGCCCGCGCCGCGGCCGAGGCCATGTCGCTCATCCCATCCGGCTGGTGGCAGGACTGGCGCGATCGCCTGGACGGCCGGCCGTCCAGCCGCGCCCGCAGGGTGGCGGCCGTGCGCGCCTTCTGCCGCTGGTGGTCGCGGGCCCTCGACCTGCCGAACCCGGTCGACGACCTGCGCCCGCCGGCCATGGCGTCGCACAGCCAGGACCGCCTGTCGCGCGAGGTCACGGCGCTCTCGCCATCGCAGATGCGCCGCATGTGCGATGCCGCGGCCGCCATGCCCGGCCCCGCAGGGCTCCGCACGCACGCGCTCATCGAGGTGCTCTATGGCTGCGGCATCCGCGCCACCGAGGCGGCGGGACTCGACGTGTCGGCGCTGCACCTGGACGACCCCGACGACCCGTACGTGATCGTGCTGGGCAAGGGCGGCAAGCACCGGGCGGTCGCCGTGCCCCAGGTGGCGCGCGAGGCGCTCACGCGGTACCTGGCCAACGGTCGCCCCGAGCTGCGCGCCCTCGACGTGAAGCCCCGCCCGGACCAGCCACGGCACCGCGACGCCGACGCGGTGTTCCTGGGCGCACGCGGCAGGCGCATCGGCAGGTCGGACGTCTGGCGCGAGGTGCAGAAGGTGGCCGACCAGGCGGGCCTCGTGTCGGAGGGCGTGCGGGTGTTCCCCCATGCGCTCAGGCACTCATGCGGCACCCACCTGGTGCAGGCGGGCGTGGACATCCGCTACGTGCAGGCGCACCTGGGCCACGCCAGCCCGGTCACCACCGAGGTGTACACCCACATAACGGCCAGCCACCTGAAGGACGACTTCGACCGCGCTCATCCCCGGGCGCGGCGCGCCGGGTGACTGTCACCCCGTGGAGGGTGGCCCGGTGATCAGGTCGGCGTGAAGCCCGTCCGGGGTCACGGTGATGCGCCCTACCGACGGTCGCATGGCTTCCGGCCCCAGCTGACGCCGGTAGCGGCGCACCAGCCGGTCTGCCACTCCTGCCGCGCCCGGCCTCGGGCTGCGCCCACCCTCCAGGCTTCCCCAGGGGCACACGGCCCCCGGGCTCATCACCAGCACGCCGTCCACGTGGGTGATGACGGCCTCGTGCCAGTGCCCGAACACCACGGCATCGACGTCGTGGCCACGGAATGCGCGCACCATGGCGCGGGCCCTTCCGGCATCGAAGGCCAGCCTGCGCCCCGCAGCGGCGTGGGCGGCCACCACCAGGGCGTCGGTCGACCGCCGCTTGCCGTGGATGAGGCCGATGCGCGCCGGCCCCGCCTGCACCACCGCGCACCGGGGAAGACGCGGGGCGGATGGCAGGTCGTGGTCGCCGCGCACGGCCACCACCGGGGCGATCTGCTCGAGCACCGGAATCACCGAGCCGTCCGACAGGTCGCCGGCGTGCAGGATGAGGTCGCTGCCGGCCAGCGCGTCAAGCGCCCACCCGGGGATGCGGTCGAGGAACTCGCCGACGTGCGTGTCGGCGATGACCCCGATGATCATCCCCGGTACGCCCGCCGCGCGTCGTGGCGCTCGAGCGCCAGGTCGATGAGGCGCTGCACCAGCTCGGGGTAGTCGAAGCCGTCGCCGGCCATCAGGCGCCCCCACACGCTGGTCGACGTGAAGCCGGGGATCGTGTTGATCTCGGACACGTAGAGGTCGTCGCCCTCGAGGAAGAAGTCCACGCGGGCCAGCCCGCTGCACCCGATGGCCTTCCATGCGCGCACGGCCAGCTCGCGAGCGTGGTCCTGAACGTGCGCGGGCACATCGGCCGGCACCTGCAGGCGCATTCCGCCCGGCTGGTACTTGGCCTCGTGGTCGTACCAGTCGTTGTCGTGGAGGATCTCCCCGAGCGGCGACGCATGCGGGTCGGTGCCGCCCAGCAGGCCCACCTCGACCTCGCGGCCCATCGCACGGCGCTCCACCAGCGCCTTGTCGTCGTGGGCGAACGCCAGCTGCAGCGCCGGCCCCAGGGAATCCTCGTCGGGAACCGGGCTGATGCCGAAGCTCGACCCAAGACGCGCGGGCTTTGCGAACGCCGGGTAGCCGATTGCCTGCGCCACCCTCTCGCGCACGCCCTGCGGATCGTCCAGCCACTCGGAGTGCATGACGATGAGCGTCTCCACGCGCGGGATGCCGGCGGCGGTGGCCAGCACGTGGAACATCGCCTTGTCCATTCCCACCGCGCTGGCGGCCACGTCGGCGCCCACATACGGCACGCCGACGGTCTCGCAGAGGCCCTGCACCGTGCCGTCCTCGCCCCACGGGCCATGCAGCACCGGGAACACCAGGTCAATCTCCACCGACGCCGCGTCACCCGTGAGGTGCACCAGCCATGCCTGGTCGCCGGCCGCGGGCACCAGCGCCACGGGGCGGTCGCCCAGCGCCCATGCGCCATCGCGGTCGATGGTGACCTGCACCACCTCGTATCGCTGCGGGTCGATCGCGGCGGCGACCGAGGCGGCGGACGCAAGCGAGACGTCATGCTCGCTGCTGCGTCCGCCGCCGAGGACGGCGACCCTCATCAACGGGGCGCGGGAGGCTGCGAGCTTCCGCCGGACCCGCTACTCGACCCGCCGCTCGATCCCGACGGCGCGGGCGGCTGGGATCCGCCACCCGACGACCCGCCACCCGACGATCCGCCACCGCTCGAGCCACCGCCGCTCGACCCACCGCCGCTGGAGCCACCGCCGGTGGGCGGGTAGGCCACGATGATGGTCACGGTCGAGCCGGCCGGAACGCTGCTGCCCGGCTGTGGGTCCTGGTCGATGACGGTTCCCTCGGGCTGCGTGCTCTCGGCACCCGACGAGTTGACGCTGAAGCCGAGGCTCTCGAGCTTCGACCGCGCCGTCGCCTGGTCGCTGCCGGTGACGTCGGGAACACTGCTGCCGCTGGACGCCGCGACCACCAGGTCGACCGACGTGCCCTTGGCCACCGACGCGCCGCCGCTGGGGTCCTGGCCCACCACGGTGCCCGGGGTCTGGCCCGACGA
>CAMCDF010000080.1 GCA_945873475.1 Bifidobacterium breve
AGGTGCACCGGGCCCACCGAGGTGATGACCGCCACATCGGGCGGCGCCAGCTGCGCCAGCTCGGCGATCTGCCCGGTGCCGCGCATGCCCATCTCCACCACGGCCACCTGGGTGTCTTCCGGAAGCCCGAGAATGCTGAGAGGCACCCCCACCTCGGTGTTGCGGTTGCCCGGGGTGCCCTCGGCGCGTACGCCGGCGGCGCGCAGCACCGCCACCGTGGAGTCCTTGGTGGATGTCTTGCCGTACGACCCGGTGATGGCCACCACCCTGGCGCCCAGGCGCTGCAGGGCGCCACGCCCCATGAGCCCCAGCGCCTGCACCGGATCGTGGTGCGCCAGCACGGCCGCGCCGGAGTCGCGCAGGTCGTCGCCGATCTCGGCCCAGGCGTCCTCCGATATGAGCACCGCGGCGGCGCCCGCGGCGATGGCCTGCGGAGCGTGCAGCCCGCCGTCGACGTTCTCGCCCGGAACGCCCACGAACAGCTGGCCTGCCTGCACGTCGCGGCTGTCGGCGGTGGCGCCGTCGCAGGCCACGTCATCGGGGCCCGCCATCTGCGATGCGCTCGACCAGAGGATCATGTCGGTGACGCCCACCCTCATGCGGCGCGCCTCTCTCCCAGCACATCGCGCGCCACCTGGCGGTCGTCGAACGGCGTCACGACCCCCGCGGCCTCCTGCCCCGACTCATGCCCCTTGCCGGCGATGAGCACCACATCACCCGGGCGCGCGAGGGCGATGGCCTCGGCGATGGCGGCCCGGCGGTCGGCCTGCACCACCAGGTGAGCGGGGCCGTCGCCCGCCCCCGCCACGATCTGGTCGATGATGGCCGAGGGGTCCTCACTGCGCGGGTTGTCGGATGTCACGATGCAGACATCCGCCAACCGCCGGCCGATTGCGCCCATCTGCGGGCGCTTGCCGGTGTCGCGGTCTCCGCCGCAGCCGAACAGCACGATGAGGCGGCCGTCGCCCGCGAGGGCGCGGGTGGCCTGCAGCACGTTCTCGAGGGAGTCGGGCGTGTGCGCGTAGTCCACGAGCACCTGGAAGGGCTGGCCCATCTCCACGGGCTCCAGACGGCCAGGCACCCCGCGCAGGGCCTCGATGCCCTGGGCAACGGCCGCCTGGTCGAGCCCCATGGCCTCCCCCACGGCGATGACCCCCAGCACGTTCATCACGTTGAAGCGGCCGCGCAGGGCGCTGGCCACCTGCATGGGTCCCCTGGGGGTGCGCACCGTTGCCGTGAACCCCGCCGGGCCCATGTGCAGGGCCTCGGGCGCGACATCGGCGTCGGGTGAGTCGATGCCGTAGCGCACCACCGGCAGTTCACCTGCGATGCGGCGCCCCCGGGCATCGTCGACGTTCACCGCAGCCGGCGGGTTGGCCCCATGGCCTTCCGGACGGTCGAACAGCAGGCGCTTGGCCTGGAAGTACGACTCCTCATCACCGTGGTAGTCGAGATGATCGCGGGTGAGGTTGGTGAAGATTGCACCCGCGAAGCGGAGCCCGGCGACTCGCCCCTGATGCAGGGCGTGGGACGAGACCTCCATGGCGCAGGCGGTGTCGCCCGCGTGGCGCATGGCGGCCAGAAGCGCCTGTATCTCGACGCTCTCGGGAGTGGTGTGGGTGGGAACCTGCGAGGCGCCCCCCACCACCACCTCGACCGTGCCGATGAGCCCGCACGGTCGCCCCGTGGCGGCCAGCACCGACTGCATCAGGTACGCGCAGGTGGTCTTGCCGTTGGTGCCGGTGATGCCCACGACGTCCATGTGATCAGACGGGTCGCCGGCGAGGCGCGCGGCCATGATGGCCATCGCCGCACGGGGGTCGGCGGCCACCACCTGGGGCACCGGAAGCGCGAGCGGGCGCTGCACCAGCAGTGCGGCGGCACCTCGCGCCACGGCATCGGCCGCGAAGTCGTGGCCGTCCACCCGGGTACCGGGCAGGCATGCGAAGAGGTCACCGGGCCCGACATCGGCCGACCGGTACCGGATGGCCGTGATGTCCGGGGTCGCATCACCCGGCGCAACGAGCTGCACGCCGGGCACGCCGCCGGTCAGGTCGAGGAGCCTCATCCGGGGGGCCACGTTACCAGCGCCCCCGGCTACGCCCTCATGGGGCGATGTGCAGCTGGCGCAGGGCGAATTCGGTGATCTGCTCGAACGCCGGGGCGGCCACGTCGCCTCCGTAGAAGCTGCCCGCGGCGGGCTCATCCACCATCACCGCGACCACCAGGCCCGGCTTGGTGGCCGGGGCGTACCCCACGAACGACGCGATGTAGGTCTCGGTGTACTGACCCGTGTTGCGGTCGATCTTGTTGGCCGTGCCGGTCTTGCCGCCCACGGTGTAGCCCTCGATCTTGGCTTCCTTGCCGGTGTCGTCGTCGCTCACCACCTTCTGCAGCATGATGTTCACCTGCTCGGCTGTGGCCGGGCTGATGATCTGCTGGCCGCGCGGGTGCGACAGCACCTTGTTGCCGATCTTCTTCACCACGTGCGGGGGCACCATGCGGCCCCTGTTGGCGATGGCGCCGTAGGCCTCGGCGATCTGCGCCAGGGTCACCGACACGCCCTGGCCGATGGGGATGTTGAGGATCGACACGCCCGACCAGTCCTCGAACTCCGGCAGTGAGCCCGACACCTCGCCGGGGTAGTCGAAGCCCGTCTTCGCGCCGAAACCGAACTTCTGGATCCACTCGTAGGTCTTCTTCTCGCCCAGCTTCTGGGCGATCATCACGGTGCCCACGTTGCTGGAGTTCTGGAGGATCTCCTGGGTGGTCCACGACACGGCCGGCCGGTAGTGGGCCTCTTTCAGCGTGCGGTCATACAGCGTGAGGGTCTCGGGCAGGCTGAACGAGGTGTTTCGGGTAACCGCGCCGTCCTCGATGGCCCCGGCCACAGCCACGACCTTGAACGTGGAGCCGGGCTCGTAGGCGTCGGTGATCGACCTGACCCGCTCGGTGTCGGGCTTGAAGGTGTCGCGGTCGTTCGGGTTGAAGCCGGGCACCGTGGCCATGGCCAGAACCTCGCCGGTGTCGGCCTTCATCACGATGGCCGACGCGGCCTTGGCGTCGTTCTCGTCCACCACCTTCGCCAGCACGGCCTCGGTCTTCTGCTGGACCGCGCTGTTCAGCGTGAGCGTGATGGGAGTGCCGGGAGTGGGCGCGCGGTCCTCGAGGATCTGCAGTGCCTGGCCGTTCGGGTCGCGGGCCTCCTCGCGCATGCCCTCCTTGCCCTTCAGGTACGACTCCATGGTCTTCTCGAGCCCCGTGAGCCCCACGCCCCAGTCGTCGGTCATGCCCACCAGCTGCGCGGCCACCGACCCCAGCGGGTAGAGCCGCTTCTGGGTGTCCTGAAGGGTGATGCCCGGAAGGTCGAGCTTGCGCAGGTAGCGCTCGCGCTGCTGGTCGACGCCCGTGTTGAGCATGGCGTAGCCGCCCTTGCCCGATATGCGCTGCACGACCTCGTCGACCGGCAGGCCCACGGCCGTGGCGATCTTCTCTGCGGTGCCGCGCTTGTCCTTGATCAGGTAGGGCGTGGCGGTGACGGCCACCGCGTGCTTGTCCACCGCCATCTCGCGGCCGTCGGCCGAGAGGATCGGCCCACGCGGGGCCGGCAGCTTGATGGTGCTCTCGTGCTGGTCCTTCGCCTTCTGGGACAGATCACCGGCCTCGACCGTGGCGATCCACCCGGCGCGAAGGGCCATGACGCCCAGCACGGCCACCGTGGCGACGGCGATGAACCGGATGCGGCGCGTGGCCACCCGGTCGGCGTCGGACCTCCGGCGCTTGCGCCGGGGCCCGTCAGCGGGTGCGCGGTGCCTGCCCTGGCGCAATGCGCGCTTCCTTCGGGACGCTCACGTAGGTCAGCCCGTTGCCGGGGGCCTGCACCATGCCCAGGCGCTTCACGGCCTGGTCCACCACCTGGCCATCCTTCTCGGCCAGTGCGGCGCGCAGGCGGAGGATGTCGGCCTGCGCCTGGTTGTACATGTCCACCGTGCGGCCGGTCTGCGTGGTCAGGTTGAGGCGCTGCACGTTCACGAACACCACGCCGCCCAGCAGCAGCGCGATGAGCGGAACCAGCACCCACACCAGCCGCATGCCGTCGAGGCGCAGCTTCTCGAGCAGGGTCGGCTTGCGTGAGTGGATGACCTTCGGCCGCGGAGCCCGCTGCGCCTGCCCGGTACCCGGACGGCGACCGTCACCGGGGTTGGGGCGGGCGGGCATGGGCACGGCCCTGGCGGCTCCCGAGCGCGTGCTCATGCGTCGGCCTTGCGAAGCACCCTGAGGCGCGCCGAATGCGCTCTGGGGTTGGCGGCCACCTCGGCGGTGACGGCCTTCACGGCCTTCGGCACCACCATGCGCCCCTCGGGCGACTGGCCGCAGCCGCACACCGGCATGTCGGGCGGGCAGATGCAGCCGCGGGTGCGGTCGCGCATGAAGCGCTTCACCATGCGGTCTTCCAGCGACTGGAACGAGATGACGGCCAGGCGGCCGCCGGGGCGGAGCAGCGCGAAGGCCTCGGGAAGCGCGCGCTCGAGTATGCCCAGCTCGTCGTTCACCTCGATGCGCAGCGCCTGGAACACGCGCTTGGCGGGGTGGCCGCCGGCGAACAGCGCCGGGGTGGGAACCGCCGAGCGGATGACCTCGACGAGCTCGCCCGTGGTGGTGATGGGCTGCTCATCGCGGCGGCGCACGATGGCCCGCGCGATCTGCTTGGCGTAGCGCTCCTCGCCGTACTCGCGGAACCAGCGCGTGAGGTCGCTCTCGGACGCTCCGTTCACCAGATCGGCGGCCGTCACCTCGAGGGCCGGGTCCATCCGCATGTCGAGTGGGGCCTGCCGGGAGTACGAGAAACCTCGCTCCGCGGTGTCCACCTGCATCGACGACAAGCCAAGATCCATGAGGATGACGTCTGATTTCGCCCCGCTTGCAGCGAGATCCTGCAAGCCGGAGGCGAAGTCGGCGCGCACCAGGCGGGCCGGGCACGGCATGGCCGGGCGAAGGGCGTCGAAGTGACGCGCGGCCTCGGGGTCGCGGTCGATGCCGATGAGCTCACCGGTGGGTCCGATGCGCGCTGCCAGCGCCACCGCGTGGCCCCCTGCGCCGAACGTGCAGTCCACCACCGTCTCGCCCGGCTCGGGCGCCGTGAGCGCCAGAACCTGATCGAGGAGGACGGGTACATGGGGTGCGCCGCCCGCAGCCGCCGGAGCGGCCTCGATGCGCGACGCGGCGGCGGTCATCCCCGGCCCCCGTCGATGCGCTGGGCCAGTCGCGCCGCCCGCTGGGCCACGCCGTCCTTGCGCAGCCTGTCGAATCGCTCGGCCAGGCGGTCGGGGTTCCACAGCTCCAGGTACGAGCCGGCGCCCACCACCTTCACCTTGCCGTCCAGCCCGGCGTGCTCGCGCAGCTCGGCGGGCACCAGCAGGCGGCCCTGCTTGTCGAGGCCCTCCTGCTCGAATGCGCCCGCCAGCAGGAAGCGGCTGAGCTCGCGCTGGTCGTCGTCGAGCACGCTCATGCGCCCGAACGTGCCCTCGATGAAGTCGGGCCACTCGAAGCGCGGAACCACCACGAGGCAGTCGTCGAGCCACCAGGCGGTCACCGTGCCGTCGGCGAACGGATCCCTCAGGCGCGACGGAATCGCCACCCGGGACCGGTCATCGAGGCTGCACTCATAGGTGCCGCTGAGCAGACGGGGAGCCACGTGCGGGAACCTACCCCCGTCCTCCCCACAATGCAACCCAATTACCCCAATCTGTTGCCTGATAACCCCACAGACCCTCCCAACCGCACCTCGCAACGGGTCGTGCGCCCCCGGGCCGCGTCGTGCAACGCAGAGTGCGGTGAGAACACATGTTCCGTCCGAGGGGGGTCGTACATTTGTTCGCATGAACACGCGAACACATCTCACGCTCGTCCCCGCCGCCACCGGTGGGGCCACCACCCCGTCCCCCAGGCGCCCCGGCCCGGGCGCGGCATCGGGCAGGCCGGCCGGGGGCCGCGCCGCCGGCGTCGCCGCACTGGCCGCGGGCCTCACCCTGGGTCTCACCCTGGGCGCCGCGGCCACGCTGGCCACGCACCCCGGCGAGTACGCCGCCCTCCTGCTGCCCGTGGCGGGCGCGGCCGGTATCACCCTCGCCGCCGCCTTCCGCAGCCGCGCGGTGGCGCAGAAGCGCCGGCGCGCCCAGCGCCTGCGCGACGAGCGCCGCCAGGCGCGGCGCCAGGCAATGCTGCCCAAGCCCGTTCTCGTGCACTCGCGCGACGAGTTCCGCCCGGTACTCGTCGCCACAGGGTCCGTCGCGACGCCCGCAAGGCGCGCGGCGTAGGTCCCAGCGCCCGGGGGTGCTGCTCCCACCCCCGGGCGCCTGGGTCAGTTGGGTAAACCGCGCAACGCCTTCCACCCGCGATTGGCGCAGCGGGTAACGTCGGGGATGTGAGCGACGTCGACCGGCTGGCCGTCTTCGGGGATATCCACGCGAACCTCGCAGCGCTCGATGGGGTGCTCGAGGCCGTCGCGGCGGCGGGCATCACGCGGGCCATCGTCACCGGCGACATCGTGCTGAGGGGCCTGGAACCCGAGAAGTGCGTGAAGCGCGTGCGCAAGACGGGCTGGGCCTGCGTGGAGGGCAACACCGACCGGCGCGTGGTGGGCAAGAAGGTGAAGCCCAAGACCGACCCCCGCGACATGCGCCCCGGCACGCGCACCTGGACCAAGACCATGCTCAGCCAGGAGTCACTCGACTGGCTCGACGCCCTGCCGGGCGTGGTCGAGATCGACCTGGGGCCCCACCGCGTGGTGGCGGTTCACGGCGACCAGACGGTGCCCCCGGGGCTGGTCGACCACGAGGCCTCCGACAAGGCCATCATCGCCGTCATGGACGCCCTTGGCGCAGACGTGCTCATCACCGCCCACACCCACACCCCCATGGTCAGGTGGGTCGAGGGGCGCCTGGTGCTGAACCCGGGCAGCGTGGGCGAGGGCACCGCCGACGACCCCCGCCCGTCATGGGCGTGGCTCGAGGTCGGCAAGAAGGGCATCCGCGCCGCCATCGAGCACATCGATGCGCCGCTGGCCCCTCCCCGCGACAAGGCTCACCGCAAGGGCGAATAGCGCGCGATGGTCACCAGCTGGCCGCCCCGCCCCGTGATGCGGGCACCGGCGGCCACCGGAATCATCGCGGCGGCAAGCGCGCGCCCCAGCAGGCCCCTGCGAGGGCTCACCTGGGGGTCAAGCCCGGGGGCGATCGAGTAGGCCAGCCCCGACGGGTACCCCCACCCCCCGCGGGTGCCGATCTCGTCAACCGAGAAGCCCGCGGCGCCCAGCACCAGCCGCAGCGATTCCTCATCCATGTGCCAGCGGTGCCGCGATGGCTCCCAGCCGTGCCACCTCGCGCCGAACGCACGCGCCTCGGCCGATTCGCGGTTGGGCACGGCGATGCTCAGCAGCCCCTCGGGGCGAAGCGCACCGGCCACCGACCGCAGGCCCGCGTCCAGATCGTGCAGGTGCTCCAGCACGTGCCACATCACCACCGCGTGCGCGGTGCGCCCCGCCATGACCTCGGGCAGGTCGTGCACCCCCGCCCGCACCACCTCCACCCTGCCCGCGGGCAGCGACGACACCATCGCGTGGGCGCGCATCTCCTCGAGGGGGTCGGGCTCGAT
>CAMCDF010000081.1 GCA_945873475.1 Bifidobacterium breve
GACGGGGAATTCGACCTCGTGGTCTCGTTCATCGTGCTGCAGCACGTGCCCGACCGCATGGCGATCTCGTCCTACCTGCGCGAGATGGCCCGAATCCTCGCCCCCGGAGGGGCGCTGGTGGTGCAGATGCCCGCCTCCATGCCGCTGCGCCAACGCGTGCAGTGGCGAAGGCGTGCCTACCACGGGCTGCGGGCCGTGCGGGTGCCGGAGCGCACGCTCTACGACCGGCTGGGCCTCGACCCGATTCGCATGAACTGGCTGCCCCGCCGCGACGTGGAGGCCGCCATCCGCCTGGGTGGCGCGCGCGTGGTGGCGGTGCAGGACGGCTGGCTGGGTGACGGCTCGCGGGTGGGGCGGGAGGACAACCTCACCTACATCGCCACGCGGTAGCATTTGGCTCATGAACGTCGTCATTGCTGGTGGGGGAATGGTGGGTCTCACCCTCGGTCGCCTGCTTCAGGCCCGGGGCGTGGAGCCCGTGATCATCGAGCGCATGCCCGAGGGGGCCTATATCCCCCGCGGCTACATGCTCGGTTTCCAGGGCTACGAGCCGCTCAAGGAAATCGGCGTGCTCGACGAGGTGTGGCCGGAGGGGCGCGAGATCGCACCCCAGGGTGGCACCGCCGTCGCCGTGTGCGTGGAGGTCGGCAAGGTCATCGGCGCCATCGCGCGAGACCTTCCCGTCATGTACGAGCACTCGGTCACCGAGCTCATCAGTGGTCCCGACGGCCGCATCACCGGCGTGGTGGTGGAAGGGCCCGACGGCGAGAAGACGATCCCCTCCGACCTCGTGGTGGCCTGCGACGGCAAGCAGTCGCGGGTTCGCGAGATGGCCGGCCTCGAGGCCGTGCTCGACAAGCTGCCCGAGGCCGAGCTCTCGTGGATGAGCACGACGCCCGCCGAGACCTCGTTCTCGATGGGCTACATGGCCGACGGCGGCCACATCGGCCACCTGTCCTGGCCCCAGGGGTCGGGCGGCTGGAGGTCGTGCGAGCGCGTCGGTGCGGAGGCTGCCCTTGCCCCCGGGCTCGACGCCATCAAGGAGATGTGGTCGCGCCTGCTGCCCGAGTCGCGGCTCGGCGTGGAGGGCCTGGAGAGCATCGAGCAGGTGCGCTACTCGGAGCCCGAGTTGCTGACCACCCCGGAATGGTGGAAGCCCGGCATCGTGCTCATCGGTGACTCGGCGCACTTCTTCGGCCCCGAGACGGGCATCTCTTCGGGCATCGGGCTTGGTGATGCCCACGCCCTGAGCGAGGCAATCGCCCAGAACAAGGATGACGCCGACGCCGCCTGCCAGTCGTACGTGATGTGGCGATCCCCGGTGGTGCGCCCGTACGAGGCCATGGACCCCGGCCGCCAGCGCATCCTCGTGGCCGGGCAGCAGCAGCCCGGCCCCGGCGAGGCCTGGCCGCCCGCAGGCTGATCCTCTAGGGGCCGCCCGCCTCGGCGGGTTCCGGCCCCTGCTCCGACTGCCCGGAGAGCGTGCGCGCCAGGTCGCGCGCCTTGGCGAGCTCGATGAGTGCCGGGATCGTGGGCAGCCAGAAGCTGAAGAAGCGCCACACCACCACGCCCGCCACCGCCTCGGCCAGTGGGATGCCCAGCACGGTGAGGGTGAAGGCCGATGCTGCGTCCAGCGCTCCGTATCCCCCGGTGGGCAGCGGCAGCAGCATCGCCGTGTAGGCGGTGGCATAGGCGACGGCCACGCCGGCAAGGGGTACCTCGGCGCCCACCGCCCCGAGGGCGGCCCAGAGGCAGAGGACATCGCCCACCCAGTACGCGGCGGCACCCCACAGGGCGGGTCCATTCGGACGGGGCTGCCCCATGGCATCCCGGGCCACCACGATGCCGGACACCGCCCCGGCGAGCACCTTGCGTACCCACCCGCGCCGAACGTCTGCCGCCACCCGCCTGCCGCGCGCGCCCTGGCTTGCCCACAGGCCCGCGACCCCGACGACGGGGACGATGATCAGCCAGGGGATGACCATGCCGAGTGGCGCGGCGCCGCCTTCGTCGATGAGGATGACCAGTGACGTGGCAAAGGCCCAGGCGCCGAAGAGCGAGAAGATCAGCACGTTGAACCCGAGCACCCGTGACACCGCCTGCCGTCGCCTGAGGCCCGCCTTGCGCAGCAGCCAGTAGAAGATGGCCATCCCACCTGCACCAGCGGGGGACACGATTCGCGTGGCCCCGAGGGTGGCCAGCCAGGTGCGCGTTGCCTGCCGGGGCGACAGCGCCGGGCCGCCCCCCTGCGCCACGATGGCGCGCAGGCACACCACATAGCCGGCACACGACGCCGCCTCGAGCAGCAGGCAGGCGATGAGCCACCCGCCACTTGCGTTCTGGAGGGCAGCCAGTAGTTCCCGGTATCCGGCGGCCTTGCCCAGCAGCAGTACGACGCCGATGCCCACCACAACCACGATCACCAACCCGATGAGGATGGTGCGCGGTGACGCGACACGGGGCTCCTCGGTGTCGTGGCGGATCATGGAGGGGGCCCGAGGCCGCCGCGCCATGTGGCGCAGTGAGCCGCCTCCCGGGCTGCCCGGGCCGCGGCCTGGTCAAGCGTGGCTCCTGCGGCGAGCGCCACGGTGAGAATGGCGGCGAAGGTATCGCCGCAGCCGTAGGTATCGACCACCGGGCCGGGTGGCGCCACTGCGTCGTAGCGACGCGGCGCCTGCCCGGCAGGCATCAGCACGCCTCCGCGCGCCCCCTCTGTGACCACGATCGCCCCGGGGGCAAGGGCTGCGGGGATGCCCCGTGGGTCCTCATCGTCATCGGCGCCACTTGCCACCAGGACGTCCGCGCGCACGCCGGCTGCGATGAGATCGCCCAGGCGTCGGGCGGTGACCACCAGCACCCGTGCCGCGCGGGCCCGCGCGAGCACCCGGGGATCCTCGCCCGCGTAGTACAGGCCGTCCAGGCCCGCCATGCGGTTCCACGGAAGCGGATCGTGATGCTCGGCCTGCAGCCGGTGCCCGACCACCATGATGGTGCGTTCGCCATCCCCCCCCGTGATCGACAGCACCGGGGTCTGAGCACAGGCCCGCGTGGCGGCGGCCACCTCGATGTGCATGTCCCTCAGCTGGGTCGCGACGCGCGAGGCATTGGCATCGTTGCCCAGCGCCGTGAACAGCAGGCATGAGCCGGTGGCCCGGGCGACTGCCGCCGCGGCCACCCCTCCCCCACCCGCGGGTTCCTCCAGCGGATCGGCCAGGTCGGCGATGGCGCCCCGTCGTGGCACGTCGCCAAGCGCATGCGTGACCCACTCCACATGACCCACCACGCCGACGGATGCGGCCGCGGGGCGAGCGGTCATCAGCCCTTGCCCAGCACCTCGGGGGCCCCGAAGGGACGCAGGCATTCCGGCACCACGACCGATCCGTCTGGTCGCTGGTGGTTCTCGAGGATGGCGATGAGCGTGCGTCCCACGGCCACGGCGGTGCCGTTCAGCGTGTGCACGGGGATGGTCTCCTTGCCGCGCTTGGTGCGCGCCTTGAGGCGACGCCCCTGGTAGTCGGTGCAGTTGGAGCACGAGGTGACCTCGCGGTAGCGCTCCTGCCCGGGCATCCATGCCTCGCAGTCGAACTTGCGGGCTGCCGATGCCCCGAGGTCACCCACCGCGATATCCACGACGCGGTACGGGATCCCCAACTCGCCCAGGATGCGCTCCTCGATGGCCAGGATGCGCTGGTGCTCGTCGTCCGACTGCTCGGGCGTGGTGAACGAGAACATCTCGACCTTGTCGAACTGGTGAACCCGGAATATCCCGCGCGTGTCGCGGCCCGCGGCGCCCGCTTCCCGCCGGAAGCACGATGAGATTCCGGCGTAACGCAGGGGCAGGTCGTCCTCGGAGAGGATCTCGTCCTGGTGCAGTGCGGCCAGCGGCACCTCCGAGGTGCCGACCAGGAAGAGGTCGTCGTCGGCGGTGGCGTACACGGCCGACCTGTCGGCCGGGAAGAAGCCGGTGCCGATGAGGGCCTCCTCGCGCACCAGCACAGGCGGGATCACCGGGGTAAAGCCCTCATCTGCGAGCAGGTCGACGGCCCACGACACCAGCGCCATCTGAAGGCGCACCATCGGCCCGAGCAGGTAGGCGAACCTCGCTCCCGATGTGCGCGCCGCCCGCTCGAGGTCGAGCCCACCGAACGCCTCGGCGATCTCCACGTGGTCCTTCGCGCCGTCGGGGAACGTGGGGATCTCACCGACCACCCGTAGCTCACGGCCATCGTCTTCCCCGCCGTCCGGCGCATCGTCCTGCGCCAGGTTGGGCAGCGACAGCAGCACGGCGTCACGCTGCTCCTCGGCGGCTCGCAGGCGGTCCTCGTCGGCCGATGTGGCCTCCCTCAGGGCACGGGCCTCGGCCTCGCGGTCTGCGGGTACGTCGACGCCCTGCTTGCGGGCCTGCCCGATCTCCTTCGCGATGCGCGTGGACTCCGCACGCCGCTCCTCCACCCCGGTGCGCAGTGCACGGCACTCGGCATCGAGCGCGATCACCTGATCGAGTGCGGGGGCGCCCCCACGCCTGGCGAGCGCCGACCGCACGCGATCGGGGTCCTTCCTGATGAGTCGGAGGTCGAGCAGGCGTCTACTGCTTGATGCTCTGGAGGTACGCGACCACGTTGTCGAGGTCTGCGCCGCTCACGAGCCCACCGGGCATCGCGCCCTTGCCGTTCATGATCTGCATCTTCGCGGCGGCGGCGTCGAGCTGCGACGTGGTCAGCTGCGGACCGGCACCCGCCTGGGTACCACCCGCCGGGTGGCAGCCCTGGCAGTTCGCCTCGAAGGCGGTCTTGCCCGCGGCCACGTCGCCGGTGGCGCCGCCCGCTGCGGCGCCGTCGTCCGCCGGCTTCGCATCCGCGCTCTCAGCCGGCATCGTGGAGTCCGACGCACCGGGCGCGGGAATGGTCTTGCCCTGCGAGTCGGTCTGCAGCGCGCTGTTCTCGATGGTCGTGGCGTCAGCAGGGGTCACGGCGGCGGTGTCGCTCGAGCCGCAGCCCGCGCCGAGGCCGATGATGGCGGCTGACGACACGACGGCGGCCGCGATGGTGAGTCCTCGACGCATTTTCACTCCCTCGAGATGTGGTGCACTGACTACAGATCAACCCTACCATCGCCCCATACGCCGGTCGCCAGCCCGTTCCTCCCCGGATCGGGCAACTCGGGAGGTTTGCCACATGATCCAGGGACTTGACGGGGACATCCCCTCCATCGGCTCGGGGTGCTTCGTGCACGAAGCGGCTGTGGTCATCGGCCGGGTGGAGCTGGGTGAGCGCTCATCGGTGTGGCCATGCGCGGTGATCCGGGGCGACATCGAGCGGGTGGTGGTGGGTATGGGCACCAACGTGCAGGACGGAGCGGTGCTGCATGCCGACCCCGGCATGCCGTGCGTGGTGGGCGACCACGTCACCATCGGTCACCAGGCCACCGTTCATGGGTGCCTGGTGGGTGACGAGTCGCTCATCGGCATCGGCGCCACGGTGCTGAACGGGGCCGTCATCGGCTCGCAGTCGATCGTGGGCGCCCATGCACTGGTGCCGGAGGGCATGGAGGTGCCCGATGGCGTGCTTGTGGTGGGGGTTCCCGCGAAGGTGCGTCGCGAGCTCACGCCCGACGAGCGCTCGGGCCTGCGGGCGCAGGCCGAGCGCTACGTGGCGAATGCGGCCCGGCACGCGAAGGGTGCCGGGCCGGCCTGACCCGGAATCAGGTCAGCGTGTACTCGGGGCCGCTGCCGCCCTCCGGCGGCGTGAGCTGGCCGCCCTTGGCGGTGATGGCACCGCACTGCACGCAGTTCGGGTTGTTCATGCGCACGTGCACCGTGCCGTTGCTCTCGGAGCCGTCCACGATCTCGTAGACCTTCGCCGGGCACATGTTCTCCCAGGCGACCGCGAGCTCCTTGGGTACCTCGGTGCGGATGCGGATGTGGTTCGGCTGGTCGTCACGCGTCTTGTTGCCCGAGAGGAACACCGACGACAGCTTGTCGAACAGGTACTCGCCGTCGGGCTTCGGGTAGTCGCGGTCGGGGCCGATGACCACGGGCTCGTCGCGGTCGGCCTTGATGGTGACCTTCTTGGGGAACTTGCCCCGGGTGGCGGTGGTCAGGCCGGCGACCATGCCGCCGTACACGAAGCCCTTCTGGAACGCGGGCCGGAAGTTGCGGACCTTCCAGAGGTCCTTCCAGACCTCCGACTCCTTGATGGCCTCGGTGTAGTTCCAGAGGCCGGTGGTCTGCTCGGCGGTGCCGTCCTTGATGGCCTTGGCCACCTGCTCGGCGGCGATGATGCCCGACTTCATGGCGTAGCTGACGCCCTTGAGCGCCGCCAGGTTGACGAAGCCGGCGGAGTCTCCGCACAGCACCGCGCCGGGCACATGGAACCTGCTGGGCAGGCCGTAGATGCCGCCGGATGGGATGGTCTTGGCGCCCCAGGCCACGCGCCGGCCGCCCTGGAGGATGTCCTTGAACAGGGGGTGGGTCTTGGCCTGCTGCAGCAGGTCGTGCGCCGAGATGTTGGCGTCGGCGGCGTCGAGGCCCACCACCATGCCGATGGACACCATGTTGCCGCCCATCGGGTAGATCCACGCCCCGCCGTACTCGCGCCACTTGGCGCCCAGGCGAAGCGGCCAGCCGATGGTGTGCACCACGCGGTCCAGGGGCTTCTCGACCTCCCAGACCTCCTTCACGCCGATCTCATAGATCTGCGTGGAGTCCTGGTCGAGCTCGTAGTGCTTGCGCAGCACACCGGCCAGGTGGCCCTGGGTGCCCTCGCAGATGATGGTGACCTTGGCGCGCACCTCGACGCCGGGCTCGAAGGTGGAGAGCTCCTCGCCCTCGCGGCCACGGCCCTTGTCGCCGGTCTTCACGCCCACCACGCGGCCGTCCTGCACCAGCAGCTGCTGCGCGTCGGTCTCGGGCAGCATGTAGGCGCCGTACTCCTCGGCCTGCTCGGCCATGAAGCGCGAGAGCTGGCTGATGGAGATGACCCAGTTGCCGTGGTTGTTCAGGTCGGGCGGCGTCGGGATCTTGATCTTCCCGTTCTTGCGCAGGAAGTACACCGCCTCCTTGTGGACCTCCTCGAACACGCCGGGCGTCTCGCCGGGCGCGGCATCGGGGAACAGCGACTTGAAGGGGCCCGGGCGCATGACCGATCCCGAGAGCAGGTGCGAGCCGGGGCCCTTGCCCTTCTCGACGATGGCGATGGGCACCTCGCCCAGTGCCTCCATGAGCTCCTCGTCCTCGGCCATCAGCTGGCCCAGGCGGATGGCGCCCGCAAGCCCCGCGGGCCCGGCACCGACGAAGAGGACGCCGACCTCGATGTACTCGTCCTCGCCCGCCTCCGGGGCGATCACGTAGTCCGACGGGCGGTGGCGGGGCGGGTACTCGGCGGGGATCGTGCTCATAGCGTCGCGGTCACCTTGAGGATCATGATTGACGAAAACCACTCGTATGCAGGCAAATCATGGAGCATAGCGGATTCGAACCGCTGACCTCCTGGGTGCGATCCAGGCGCTCTCCCAACTGAGCTAATGCCCCGTGCGGTGCGGAATCCTAGCGCGGAGCGGGGACGGCGTCACCCCCGCTATTGTCCCGCGCCGTGCTCGACCTCAACGCCCACATCCTCCCCGGCATCCACGC
>CAMCDF010000082.1 GCA_945873475.1 Bifidobacterium breve
TCGGTCATGCCGTGGATGATGTCAGCCGCCCGCCCTACGATCGGCGTGACCCGGCCGAGAGGATCGCCATGCGCACCCGCCCCACCCTTGTCATCACCAGCATCGGATTGCTCATCGCCGGCGGCGTGGTGACCGGCTGTGGTGGTGGCCGCATCGGCGAGGTCGCGAGCGAGCGTGCGCAGTCACAGGCCATCCCCAACACAACACCCGCCCCGGGCACGACCTCCGCCGCCACCCCCACCACGTCCGACCCGGGCACCGCCACCGCCAGCGACATCGCGGCGGCCGACGCCCGTCTCACCGCAGACGTGCGCGATGCCGGGCTGGCCATCGCGGCGATCAGCGCTGCGGTGGCCGCGGCGGGGGATCCATCGGACGTGCCCGCCCTCATAAGCCAGGTGACCACGCAACTGCAGGCGTTCGACACCGCGGTTGCCTCGATGTCGGTCTACCGCGTGGGGGAGCGGGCGCTCGAGGCCCTGAGGGCGAGGCTCGTGGCAAACGCATCGCGCACCTCAGATGCCATCCGCGCGTTCACCGAAAGCGCAGCCCAGGCGGCCGACACCAACGACCTGCAGGGGCTCGCGACGGCGAAGGAGGCGCTGGCGGAGGCGCTGGCGTCGTTCCTCGCGCAGGTGCCTGCGGAGGGCGCGGGCTCCTAGGCCGGGGCCTTCGCCCGCTTTCGGCGCTTCGGCGTGGGCGCCCGCAGTACCTGGGCCAGGAACTCGCCCGTGTGGGACCCCTGCGTGGCCGCCACCTGCTCGGGGGTGCCCGAGGCGATCACCAGACCTCCCCCCGCCCCGCCCTCGGGCCCGAGGTCGACGATCCAGTCCGCGGCCCTGATGACGTCGAGGTTGTGCTCGATGACCAGCACGGTGTTGCCGGTGTCCACCAGGCGCTGCAGCACCTCGAGCAGCTTCTCGATGTCGGCGAAGTGCAGGCCGGTAGTGGGCTCGTCGAGCACGTACAGCGTGCGGCCGGTCGCGACCTTCGCCAGCTCGGTGGCCAGCTTCACCCGCTGGGCCTCGCCGCCTGACAGCGTGGTGGCCGGCTGCCCCAGGCGGATGTAGTCGAGGCCCACGTCGTGCAGGGTCTGCAGGCGCCGGCGCAGGCGCTCGACCGGGGCGAAGAACTCCACGGCCTCCTCCACGCTCATCTCGAGGACGTCGTGGATGGTCTTGCCCTTGTAGTACACGTCGAGCGTCTCGCGGTTGTACCGCTTGCCGCCGCAGACCTCGCAGGGCACGTAGACGTCGGGCAGGAAGTGCATCTCGATGGTGATGGTGCCGTCGCCCTTGCAGGCCTCGCACCGCCCGCCCTTCACGTTGAACGAGAACCGGCCCGGCGCCCATCCGCGTGCCCGCGCATCGGCGGTCATCGAGAACAGCTCGCGCACGTGGTCGAACACGCCGGTGTAGGTGGCCGGGTTCGACCGTGGCGTACGGCCGATGGGCGACTGGTCGATGGCGATGACCTTGTCGAACTGCTCCACGCCCTCCATGCGACGGTGGCGGCCCGGGCGCAGGGGCTTGCGGTTGAGCCGGCCCGCCATCGCCTTGAGGATGATCTCGTTCACCAGCGTGCTCTTGCCTGAACCCGACACGCCGGTAACGCACGTGAGCACCCCCACGGGGATGGCCACGTCGATGTCGCGCAGGTTGTTCTCGCGCGCGCCCTCCACGGTGAGCCAGCCCTGGGCTTCGCGCCGCGCCTCGGGGATGGGGATGGAGCGGGCACCCGACAGGTAGGCCCCGGTCACCGACTCGGCCTCGGCCTCCACCTCGGCGGCGGTGCCGGCGGCCACCACGCGGCCGCCGTGCTCGCCCGCGCCCGGACCCATGTCGATGAGGTGGTCCGACGAGCGCATCATGTCCTCGTCGTGCTCGACCACCAGCACCGTGTTGCCGATGTCGCGCAGGCGCTCGAGGGTGCCGATGAGCTTGCGGTTGTCACGCTGGTGCAGCCCGATGGAGGGCTCGTCGAGGATGTACAGCACCCCCACCAGGCCCGCGCCGATCTGCGTGGCAAGGCGGATTCGCTGGGCCTCGCCCCCCGACAGCGTGCCGGCGGCCCGCGCCAGGTTCAGGTACCCCACTCCCACATCCACGAGGAACCTCAGCCGCGCGCAGATCTCGGCCACCGCCCGCTCGGCGATGAAGGCCTCCGTCTCGGTGAGCTCCACGCCCTCGAGGAAGGCCAGGGCGTCCTCGATGGAGAGTTCGGTCAGCTCGTGGATCGACTTGCCGCCCACGGTGACGGCCAGGATCTCCGGGCGCAGGCGGGCGCCGTGGCACGAGCCGCAGGCATTGGGCGACATGTACTGCTCGATGCGATCGCGCACCAGGTTGGACCCACTCGATGCGTACCTGCGGCGCATCTGGGGTACCACGCCCTCGAAGCGTGCGGTGCTCGAGTAACCGCGGCGGCGGCGCGCGCCCAGGTCGAGCCGCTCCACCCGCCCGGGGCCGAACAGCAGCAGGTCGCGGTCGTCCTGCGGCAGGTCCTTCCACGGTACGTCCATGGGGATGTCCCAGTGGGCGCACGCCGAACGCAGCAGCAGGTCGTAGAAGTCGGTGGTGCGATCGGCCCAGGGCAGGATTGCCCCACCCTCGAGGGTGCGCTCGGGGTCCACCACCAGCTCGGGGTCGACCTCGGCCATGAAGCCCAGACCGGTGCACTCGTCGCACGCACCCTGCGGGGCGTTGAACGAGAAGATGCGCGGGGCGAGCTCGGGAAGGGACGCCCCGTGCTCGGGGCACGCCAGCTTCTCGGAGTAGGTCCACGACCGCTCGTCGCCGTCGACCTCCTGGATGCGCACCAGGCCGTCGGACAGGCGCGCCGCGGTCTCGAGGCTCTCGGTGAGGCGCCGGCGCAGGTCCGACCGCATCACCAGCCGATCGACGACCACCTCGATGGTGTGGCGCTTGGTCTTGGCCAGCGCCGGCACGTCGTCGATGCCGTGCACCTCGCCGTCCACCGCCACGCGCGCGAAGCCCTCGTCGCGGATGTGGTCGAGCACGTCACGGTGCTCGCCCTTGCGATCGCGCACCACGGGGGCCAGCACCAGGAACCGCGTGCCCTCGGGCATCGCCAGCACCCGGTCGGAGATCTGCTCCACGCTCTGCCCGGCGATCTGCACCCCGCACACCGGGCAGTGCGGCGTGCCGATGCGCGCATACAGCACGCGCAGGTAGTCGTAGATCTCGGTGACGGTGGCCACGGTCGACCGCGGGTTGCGGCTGGTGGTCTTCTGGTCGATCGAGATGGCCGGCGACAGGCCGTCGATGTCGTCGACGTCCGGCTTGTCCATCTGCCCCAGGAACTGCCGGGCGTACGCGGAGAGGCTCTCCACGTACCGCCGCTGGCCCTCGGCGTACAGCGTGTCGAAGGCGAGGCTCGACTTGCCGGAGCCCGAGAGACCCGTGATGACGACCAGCTGATCCCGTGGGATCTCGACGCTGACGTCCTTGAGGTTGTGCTCCCGGGCACCGACGACGCTGATTGAGCTCACTCAGTCCATCGTAACCCGGCCCAGCGCCCTCGATGCCTGCGAACATGCGCCGCGTGACCACCGCACGTGAACGCGCCGACTGGGCGCGCCATGCCGAGGCCTCCATCAGCGCGGCGGGACTGCGCGCGGGCGGTGCCCGCAAGGCCGTTGTGGACCTGCTCGCCCGCCAGGAGTGCTGCCTGAGTGCACAGGAGATCCGCGACGCCCTGGCGGCCGAGCCCGGCCCCACCCCGGGCATGGCCAGCGTGTACCGCGCGCTCGACACGCTGGCCGACCTTCACCTGGTGCACCGGGTGGACCTGGGCGGGCAGGTGGCAAGGTTCGAGCCCGCGCGCGCCGACGGCGAGCACCACCACCACGCCGTGTGCCGCGAATGCGGCGGCGTCACCCCCATCGGCGACGACGCCCTGGAGCAGGCCCTGCACGGCATGGCCGACCGCCTCTCGTTCGAGGTGGATGCCCACGACATCACCCTGCACGGCCGCTGCGCCGCATGCGCGGGGCGCGGGGAGCGGTAGCCCGGCCGCGTGAGCGCCCCCGTCCTGCCGTCGAAGGGTCGCACCATCCGTGGTGCGCTGCGCCCCAACAAGCAGGCACCCCTGCTCTGGCGCCCCGCCATCGCCGCCCTTGCCGCGAGCGTGCTGGCCGGGTGGCTCACGTGGCTGGCCGGCTACCGGCCGCCCGAGGCCGCGCGCTTCATCGACGCGCACTTCGACCTGGGCTCGCGGATCGGCTTCGACTACCAGATGCTGGTGATCGCCGAGGTCATGCCTGCGGCAGTCATTGCCCTGTTCGTGATGCTCGGCGCCGTGTTCGTGCCGCGGAAGCAGAGCCTGCCCGCGGCGCTGCTCGGGGGCACCGCGATGCTCGGTGCGTTGTTCCTGGCCTGGGGTGTGGTGAGGAGCCCCTGGGCCGTCGGGTCCGTGATGGGCGTGTTGTTCGCCCTCGGCCCCCTCAGCCGGCGCCACGGCGGGCTGGCAGCCGGGCTGGCGCCGCTGGTGGCGGTGGGGTTCTTCTTCTTCGCCGTGGTTGGCGAGGCCAAGTACCTCGACCCCGAGGGCGTGCTCGTGCAGGCGGGAATCGGAGCAGGCGCCGTGGTGGCGGTGCTCATCGTGCTGTGGCTCATCCGCATCACCACCGGTTTCGCGCTGCTGCACCAGCCGCCGGCCAGGCCGAAGGGGCCCCCGCCCCCGCCGTTCCTCTCTGGGGGCATCGCCATGCGCCAGGCCCTGCTGCTCGGGGTGCTGCTGGGCACCACCGCGGGCCTGTGGGCCGCCACGAAGAACCACAACTACTTCTGGGTGATGATGACCTTCTGGGCCATCACGCAGGCCACCCCCGACGCCACGTTCGACAAGGGCATCAAGCGGGCGGCCGGGGTGATGGGGGGCTGCCTGCTCATCGGCGCCCTGGCGACCGTGGCGACGCCGGACGTCGTGGTGACCGTCGCATTCGTCGCGGTCTTCGTGGGCATCGCGTGGTGGATGCGCAACTACATCGTCTACATCGCTGCCATCTCGATGATGACCGTTGCACTGCACCGGGAGATCAGCGACTACTCATTCGGGCACTGGGCGCTGCTGCGCGTGCTCGACACCCTGGTGGGCCTCGTGATCGGCTTCGGCGCCTACTGGCTGGTGATCACACTGCCCGAACTGCGCAGGGCCCGGAGGCACGCCGCCGGGGTGCACCCGGCGGACGGCGCCTAGGGGGCGATGGCCGCCTTGGGCACGTCGGTCGCCGACACGTGGCGCACCCCCCAGGCCACCGCGATAACGGCCACGGCCACCAGCGCCACCCCGATCACCGACGCCTCGATGCGCGCGGCATCGAGGTTGACCATGTCGCTGCCCGCCGAGACCAGCATCACGATCGCCGCCGATTCGAAGAACGCGTACCAGGTGTAGTTCTTCTTCATCACGGCGAACGCCGGCACGAGCAGTGCGAAGCCGATGAGGTAGACCGCCCATTGCGGCAGCGGTATGAGTGAGATCGGCAGCACGATGGCCAGCCCGGCGACGGTGCCGATGAGGCGCTCCCTGCCCCGCCTGGTGTCGTCGCCCTGCACGATCGGGGGGATCACCACGATCAGCGTCAGCGCCACCCAGTAGCCGTGCGGCAGCCCCGTGGCCACTGCGATCGATGTGCCGGCCACGAACAGGCCCGCGCACAGCGCGCCGGACAGGGCCTCATGGCCGGCCCAGTTCTGCTTCCCCGGCACCTCGGGCTTCATGCCCATGCGCTGCCCGGTGATCACGCCGAGGATGCCCCCCAGCACGGCGAAGAGCGCGGTGAACAGCGCCTCGCGGGTGCTCACCACGGTGGTGACCAGGGTCGGCACCATCCCGGCGTAGAGCAGGGCGGGCAGGAAGCCATACGCGAGCCCGATGCCGGCCGTCAGCCCCACCAGGCCCATCACCACCACCCACCCCCAGCCGTACCCCACCATGGACGTGGCAAACGCGTAGACGCCGAGCAGCGGCACCACCCAGGCGGCCCGGCGCCATCCGGATCGCATGGAGCCCGAGACCGCGGCGACGATGCTCATCAGCGTGGCGGCGGCGGCACCCGGCCCCACCACCACGAAGGCGATCACCGTGGGCGCCATCAGCACCAGCACGATCGCGAGCACCACCTTGGCGATGCGCCGCGCCAAGGGGGGCCTAGTGGCGGTGGTCTCCGTGACCATGCTCATGATCATGCCCGATGACGGGGCCGCGCACATGCGGAGCGCCGGGCCCATGATGGTGATCGTGGCCGTGGTGCGGGTCGATCACCACCGGGCCCGTGGCATCCGTGATGACCACGCCGAAGGCCTGGGCCAGCGCATCGGCGGTGAGGGCCTCGTCGGGCGGCCCGCACGCCACCACGCGCTCGGCCACCACCAGCACCAGATCGGCCCGCTGGGCCTCGCGCACGTCATGCGTGGCGGTCACCACCACCGAACCCCGCTGCCGCTCGGAGTCCATCACGGCCAGGTAGCGCTCGCGGCTGGCGGCGTCGAGACCGGCGGTGGGCTCATCCAGCAGCAGCACGTCGGCCCGGCGGCAGATGGCCTGCGCCAGGTGCACCCTCTGGCACTGGCCGCCCGACAGCGTGCCCAGCGGCTGGTCGGCCAGGTCGGTGATGCCCATGGCGCTCATGGCGTCGTCCACCATGGCCTGGTCGTCGCTGCGCAGGCGGCCCGTGAGGCCGCGGGCGGGCCAGCGCCCCATGCACACGACGTCGCGCGACCGGATGGGCAGCAGGAACCCCTGCTCGTGCGACTGCGACAGGTACGAGATGCTGGCGCGGTGCGGCGAACCACCCGGGCCCGTCACCGCAGCGGTGCCCGCGACCGGGGCGATGAGCCCCGCGAGGGTCTTGAGCAGCGTGCTCTTGCCTGACCCGTTGGTGCCGATGACGGCCAGCCACTGCCCGGCACCCAGCGTGAGGTCGATGCCCCCGACCACCGCATGCCCGCGATACCCCACGGCGAGCCCATGGCACTCGATTCCGGCACTCACGCCGCGTGCTCCGGGTGCGGGCGACGCGATGGCACGAGGCCCTGGGCGATGGCCACGATGAAGAAGATGACCACGGCCGTGAGCACCACCGATGCACCCGCTGCCAGGTCAAAGTGCCACGAGAGCAGCAGGCCGACATAGGTGCTGGCGATGCCGATCGCGGCCGCGACGGCCATCATCGATCCCAGCCGCCGTGTGATGAGCGCCGCCGCGCCCGCCGGGGCCAGCAGCATGCCGAATACCAGCAGGGCCCCCACCACCACGAACGACGCCACCACGGTGATGGCGATCATGCCCAGCAGCACCGCCTCGATCAGGCCCACGCGGTAGCCCGCCACCCGCGCCTGGTCGGGATCCATGGCCATCAGCAGCATCGGACGGCGCAGCAGCCACGCCAGCAGCACCACCAGCACCGCCACCGCGGCCTGCCAGGCGATCTGGGTCCATGTGACCCCAAGGACCTCCCCGAAGAGGATGTCGGTGAGGCTGCCGGCGAAGTCGGCGGACCGCGAGATGATCACCACCCCCAG
>CAMCDF010000083.1 GCA_945873475.1 Bifidobacterium breve
AGGCGGTGCAGCAGCCCGGCGTCCACGGTCTCGGGGTTGGCCTCGATGCTCACCTCGGCGCCCGGCGCAAGCAGGGGGCGGATGGCCCCGAGCAGCTTTGCAAGGCGATCCGCGCCCATCAGCGTGGGGGTGCCGCCCCCCAGGTACACCGTCTCGAGGGGGCCGAGCACATGGCGCTCGCGTTCGATCTCGGCCAGCACCGCGGCCAGGTAGGCATCGCGGGCGTCCTCGCGCCCCACCTCGACGACGAACGCGCAGTACCCGCACCGCGCGGCGCAGAAGGGAAGGTGCACATACAGGTGCGCGACCCCCACGGGATCGCCCGGGTTCACTGGCCCGACGACCCGTCCAGCTGCAGGACGGCCAGGAAGGCCTCCTGCGGCACCTCGACGTTGCCGACGTGCTTCATGCGCTTCTTCCCCTCCTTCTGCTTCTCGAGGAGCTTGCGCTTGCGGCTGATGTCGCCGCCGTAGCACTTGGCCAGAACGTCCTTGCGCTTCGCCTTCACGGTCTCGCGGGCGATGATCTTGCCGCCGATGGCGGCCTGCACCGGCACCTCGAACATCTGGCGCGGGATGGTCTCCTTCAGGCGCTCCACCAGCCCCTTGCCCCGGGCGTAGGCGCTCTCGCGGTGCACGATCATCGACAGCGCGTCCACCGGCTCGCCGGCCAGGAGGATGTCCAGCTTCACCAGCGGGCTCACCCGCCCGTCGATCATCTCGTAGTCGAGCGATGCGTACCCGCGGGTGCGCGACTTCAGCTGGTCGTAGAAGTCGAGCACGATCTCGGCCAGCGGCATGTCGTACACCACCTGCTGGCGGTTCTCGATCGGGGTCATGGTCACGAACGAGCCCCGGCGCTCCTGGCACAGACCCATCACCGCGCCCACGAAGTCCTGCGGCACCAGCATGGTGCAGCGCACGTAGGGCTCTTCGATCTGCTCGATGTGATTGGGGCTGGGAAGGTCGACCGGCGACCGCACCTCGAGCACGTCGCCGACCGTGGTGGTGACCAGGTACTCCACGTTCGGGGTGGTGGTGATGAGATCGAGGTCGTACTCGCGCTCGAGCCGCTCGCGGATGATGTCCATGTGCAGCAGGCCCAGGAAGCCGCAGCGGAACCCGAACCCGAGCGCCTGGGACGTCTCGGGCTCCCACACCAGCGAGGCGTCGTTGAGCGACAGCTTCTCGAGGGCGTCACGAAGGTCGGGGTAGTCGTCGGAGTCAACCGGGAAGAGCCCGCAGAACACCATGGGCTTGGCCTCGCGGTAGCCCGGCAGGGCCTCGGCCGCGGGCGCGCCCGCCAGCGTCAGCGTGTCACCCACCCGCAGGTCGACCAGGCTCTTCAGGCCCGTCACGATGTAGCCGCTCTCCCCCGCCGACAGGTGGCCGATGGGGGTCATGACCGGCGACATCACGCCCACCTCCTCGGCGGCGAAGTCGCTCGAGGTGGCCATGGCACGCACCTGCTGACCGGTGCGGATCTCACCGTCGACAACTCGCACGAAGGCCACGACGCCGCGGTACTGGTCGTACACCGAGTCGAACACCAGGGCGCGCAGCGGGGCAGCCGGGTCGCCGTGCGGCGGCGGCATGCGCGTGACGATGGCCTCGAGCACGTCCTTCACGCCCTGCCCGGTCTTGGCCGAGATGCGCAGCACGTTCCCGGGGTCGTCGCCGATGAGGTCGGCCAGGGCCCGCGCGTGCAGGTCGGGGTCGGCGGCCGGCAGGTCGATCTTGTTCAGCACCGGCACCAGCTCGAGGTCGCCCTCGATGGCCAGGTACGCGTTGGCAAGAGTCTGGGCCTCGATGCCCTGGCTGGCGTCCACCACCAGCAGCGCGCCCTCGCATGCCGCGAGGCTGCGTGACACCTCGTACGAGAAGTCCACGTGACCCGGCGTGTCGATGAGGTTGAGCTGGTAGGTCTCGCCGTCGTCGGCCGTGTAGAGCACCCGCACGGCCTGCGCCTTGATGGTGATGCCCCGCTCGCGCTCGAGGTCCATGGAATCGAGCACCTGCGCCCGCATGTCACGCTCGCTCACGGCGCCCGTTATCTGCAGGATGCGATCCGCCAGCGTCGACTTGCCGTGGTCGATGTGGGCGATGATCGAGAAGTTCCGGATGTGCGATTGATCCACGGGCGCGACCCTATCGCAGTCGGCGGCGGCGACTGACCACTCGCAGTATCGCCGTCATCTCGGGCATGTTCATGGCGCGGGCCGCCGCGACGATGGCCACCAGCGTGGCCAGGGCGGCACCACCCACGGCGATCAGCTGGGCGATCAGCGACCGCCCCAGGGCGTCGTCGAGCACGCGCCATGTGAGCCACCCCAGCAGCCCGGCTGCCAGGGCAGCACCCAGTGCCTGCATGAAGCCCTCCGCCACGAACCTCAGGTCGATGCGGCCGGTGCGCTCACTCAGGTAGTAGACGAGCACCAGGAACGTCGCGAGGCTGGTGATCGACGTCGAGAGCGGGATGCCGCCGACGCCCAGCGGCTGGTAGAGGATCGCGTTCAGCCCCGCGTTCAGCAGCACCCCGGCGCCCGCCACGGCCGTGGGCAGCCAGGGCTGCTGCAGGCTGAAGAACGCGCGGATCAGCAGCAGGCTGGCACCGTTGAAGACCAGCCCGATCGTGAAGAAGAACAGGGCATCCGACGTGATGAGCGTGGAGTAGCCGTCGAAGGCCCCGCGCTGGTACACCAGCCGCACCACCGGCTCGGCCAGCACCATCAGGAACGCCGATGCCGGCAGCAGCAGGAAGAAGATCTGCCGCAGCCCCGATGCCACCGAGTCGCGCAGGCCCGGGAAGTCCTTGTTGGCGGCCATGCGGCTGATGGTCGGGAACAGCACCGTCGCGATGGCCACGCTGAACACGCCCTGGGGAAGGATGTACAGGCGGAAGGCCGCGTCGATGGCCCTGGGCGCCTGGTCGCTCACCAGGGTGGCGAAGATGCCATCCACCACCGCGTTGATGTTGATGAGCCCAAGCCCGACCGTGACCGGCAGCATCAGCACCAGCACGCGGCGCACCAGGCGGTTGCCGAGGCCCAGCGATATCGGGAACGGCCCGAGCCCACTCAACTTCGGCAGCAGGTACAGCAACTGGGCCAGCGTGCCGGCCAGGATTCCCAGCGCGTAGATCCAGATGCGGTTGTCGGGCGGGGCGAACGGCGCGAACACGCCCAGCGCCACGATGATCACGGCGTTCCACAGCACGGGCACGAACGCCGTGGGGGTGAACCTGCCCTCCGCCTGCAGAACGCCGGAGACGATGCCGGTGAGCCCCAGAAGGGGCACGATCGGGAACATCAGCTGCGCCAGCCACACCACGTCGTCCTGCAGCGATGCGTCGAGCCCCGGCGCGAACAGGGGCATCATCCACGGCGAGATGAAGATCGCCAGCACGGTGATGGCCCCGAGGCCCAGGGTGACCACGCTCGCGAGGGCGCCCACCAGGCGCTGGGCGTCCCTATTTCGCCCCTGCTCCTGCAACTGCGTGTAGATGGGCACCATGGCGGCCGAGATGGCCGAGTCGGCCACGAGGCTGCGCAGCAGGTTCGGCACCTGGAACGCGATGACGAACGCGTTGATGGTGCCGACCGTGCCGAACAGGGCGGCCGCCAGGATCTCGCGCACCAGCCCGGCCACGCGGCTGACCGCCGTCCAGAACGAGAAGAGCGCCGTCGACCGGCCGAGCCCGCCGCCGCGTCGGCGCTGGCCGTTTCCTGTTTCGGTCACGCTCGCGGCGTCGCTTCGATCATCCGTTGCTACGATACCCGGCCGACCTACCGGAATCGGAGAATCACGCGTGGCCAACATCAAGCAGCAGAAGAAGCGCAACCGCCGTTCCCTCAAGCAGAGGGACACCAACATCCGCTACCGCTCGACGGTGCGAAGCGGCATGAAGCGCCTTTCGACTGCCGCCGACTCGGGTGAGTCGATCACCCCCGAGCAGGCCTCCGAGATGATCAAGACCATCGACCGCGCGGCCGCCCGCGGGGCCATGCACAAGAACACCGCCGCCCGCCGCAAGGCGCGCGTGGCACGCCTGGTCACCAAGTCGGCGGCGTAGCCCCCCGGGCCGCCTAGCGGCCCCGGCAGGCGCCGATCAGGTCGCGCACGCCGAGTTCCAGCACCATGCGCTCGCCATCGCCGCGCGAGGTGCCGAGATCGGTGAGCGACGACACCCGAAGGTCCAGTTCGAGGTCGGCGAGCCTGGCCACGCACCACTCCCCCGCCCCGGGGGCGATGGTGCGCGCGTGCTCCACGGCCTTCTGCGCGGGATACCCCTTGATACCGGTCATGCGCTCCACGTCGTCCTGACCAGCCCCGGGGGCCTGCGCCACGGCGACGGCCCTGAAGTGCCGCGCGAGCAGGCGGTGGATCACGATGGGGTCGGTGGTGTCGCTGCCCGCGCCCAGGTCTGCCAGCAGGTCCTGGGCGGCGCGTGAGTCACCGGCCACGATGAGGTCGCCCAGCAGGTAGGCCTTGGCCTCGGGGTCCACGACGACCAGCGACTCCACGTCGTCCTTCGTCACCGGGGCGTCGCCGACGGCGAGGGCCAGCTTGGCGGCCTCATTGGCCAGGTGGCCCGAATCGCTGCCCGCCCGGCCCGCGCGACGCACCACCTCGTCGGCCAGTGCCGCGCTGATGCTGCTGCCGCGCTTCTTCACCTCGCCCTGCACGAACTCGCGGAACCACTTCGCGCGCGCCTTCTCATTCCCGCGCTTCTCGGGCGGGGGGCCGTAGGCCAGCAACTGGCCCGCTGCCTCCACGGCCTTCAGCATGCGCGGGGTCGGGGCGCCCTCGCCCACCAGCGCGAGGCAGGTGGTGGGGAGCGGGTCGTCCAGGTACTCGATCAGCGGTTCGACGTCTGCCGCCTTCCACTGGTCGGCCCGGCGCACCAGCACCAACCGGGTGCCCCCGAACGACAGCGCCTCGCAGGCGGCGCGCACCTCGGTGGCGGGCACGTCGGTGGCCTCGAACCTCTCGGCGGGCATGCCGCCCTCCTGCTCCACCCGGGCCAGCAGGCGCTGCACGGCGGTGTCGACCTTCGCGCGGTCCTCGCCGTGGATCCAGTAGACGGGCTTGAGGGGCTCCTTGCCGGACACGCGCCAAGGCTACCCCTGTCGCACGACGATGCCGCCGCGCCCCGGGGACACGTCGATGTCGCCACCCATGTCGGTGCGCAGCACGCGGGCGCCGGCCGCCCCGAGAGCCGACAGCGTGCCCGCGCGGGGATGACCGAACTGGTTGCCCCGCCCGGCCGACACCAGCGCCACGGTCGCATCCAGACGGGCGAGCACATCCGGCAGCCCCGGGTCCTCCGACCCGTGGTGGGCCACCTGCAGCACGTCCACACGCGGCAGGGGCAGGCGCGAGAGCACCGGGCTCTCCGCATCGCCCGGAACCAGCGCTGCCAGCCCCGCGGCCGCCGCATGCACCACGAGCGACCTCGCATTCGGGTCGCCGCCCGGCGCCTTAGCCGCGGCGGGGCCGATCACCCGGGCGGTCCATGCACCCACGGTCACCTCGGTGCCGGCATCCGCCCAGTCCACCGGTATGCCGCGGGCACGGGCCTCGCGCTCGCACTCGCGCACCAGGGGCGAGGCCCGATCGCCCCACGGCAGAAGCAGGCGCCCCACCGATGTGCTGGCCAGCAGATCACGCACGCCGCCCGCGTGATCTGCCGATCCGTGGCTCAGCATCACCACCCCCACGCCGGTCGCGGACATCCGGTCGAGGGCGCCCACGATCGGTGCCGGGTCGCCCGGCGGGCCGGCATCGATGAGCAGGCCCACCTGCCGGCCATCGCGCAGCGCGACGGATGCTCCCTGCCCCACGTCGAGCATGCGCAGCGCCGGGCCCGCCGGCGGGTGGGACGCAGCGCATCCGGGCAGCATCGGCACGCACGCCCATGCCACAGCCACGCCGCATCCGACCGCCACGGGCCAGCGGTGGACAGGCCACCGCGCGCGCGGCATCAGGCGCACGGCGGACGGTGGCCTCCGCAGCCACCACCACACCAGCGGGGGCAGTGCGGCCAGAACGGCCAGCGGTATCGCCGCCCAGGCGGGCACCTGCTGCACGGCCCCCGGAATCGCCGACGCCAGCGTGGCCACCGCCAGAATCACCCACGCGCCCAGCGCGGCGAGCGCCGACAGCAGAACCCCGAGGGGCTGCCACAGGCTGCCCCCCACCACGCCGAGCATGGCGGCCACCACCACCGGGCCTGCCACCGGTACCGCGATCAGGTTGGCCAGCAGCCCCACCACCGACACGCTGCCGAAGCCCACCGCCAGAACCGGAGCGGTGGCCAGCCCCGCGCCCGCCGACTGGGCCACCAGGTCGGCCATGCGACCCGGCATGATCCCCCGGCCCCACTGCGCCAGCGCCGGCGCGATCGCGAACAGGCCCGCCACCGCCGCGAACGACAACTGCAGCCCGGGATCCCCGATCGACAGGGGATCCAGCACCAGCATCATCGCCAGGGTCACCAGCAGCGCGTTCCACGGCGCCCGCCTGCCCCCGCGCAGGTCGGCCGCCACGCCGATGGCACCCATCACCCCGGCCCGCATCACCGACGCACCGCCGTCGCATGCGAGGCAGTAGGCGAGCATCGCGACGGCCGCGACAACGATGCGCCTGCGTCGCCCCACCCCGGCAGCCCCCAGGGCGATCATCACCCCGATGCCGATCACCGCCACGTTCTGGCCGCTCACCGCAAGCAGGTGCCACAGGCCGGCGTCGCGCATGCGCGTGGCCGCCTGCTCCGACAGGCCGTCCCCCCCGCCCAGCGCCATGCCGGTAACAAGCGCTGCGGAGTCGCCCGTGAGCCCGGCGGCGGCGTTTGCATGAGCCCAGCGACGCAGGGCGTCGCGTGCGCCCGCCGGGCCCCCGCGCCAGCCCGCAGGCCGCCACGACTGCGCCCGCAGGCGCGCCGATACCCCCTGGCGCCGAAGCCACGCCACCCACCACGCAGGTGAGCCCGCATGGGCGGCGGGAACCAGACGCCCGGAGAGCGCCACGACCTGTCCGACCTGCGGCGGGCGAACATCCAGGGGAAGGTCCAGCAGCACCCGCGTGCCCTGCCGAACGGCGCCCTCGCCCAGCAGGTCACGAACCTCCACCGGCATGCGGCTGGCCTGCCGCCCGCGGGACGCCATGCCGGTCACCACCACCCGACCCGACACCTGTCCGAACCGCTCCACCGGCACGGGCTGCAGTTGCTGAACCCGGGCCGCCCCCCACGCCACGCCCGCGCACGCAAGCGCGCAGGCCACCAACGGCAGCACCACCGCCGGGCGTCGCATGCGCCAACCCGCAGCGGCGGCCACGGCCAGCACCACGGCGCCGACCGCAGCCGGGCCCACCGGCAGACCCAGCGTGCCCATCACCAGGCCCAGCACCAGCGCCGCCGGCATGGCCGGCGGCAGCAGGCGCATCACGGCACGAGGCTCGGCCGCAGGGCCTCCATCCGGGCGGGCCCGATACCCGGGACCTCATCCAGTTGATC
>CAMCDF010000084.1 GCA_945873475.1 Bifidobacterium breve
CTGCTCATGCGCACGGTCGCCCGCACCGAGGTGACCGACGTGTTCTCGGTGCCGGCCCCCATCACCGAGGTATCGGTGGCCACGGGGTCCGGCAGCATCGCGGTGGACGCCGGCCCCGACGATGCCCTGACCGCCCGCATCACCAAGGGGTTCGCCTTCTTCGCGCCTGAAGTCACCACCGCGGCCACTGCGGGCCGCGTGCGGCTCGACACCGACTGCCCCTCGCTGGGTGTGCTGACCGGGTGCTCGGTCGACTTCGACGTGGTCACGCCCCCCGCCGCCGGCGTGCGCGCCACAAGCACCGCGGGGTCGGTGATGGTCACCGGCACGTCGGGCCCGGTGGTGGCGCGCAGCACTGCCGGTGGCGTGGCGGTGCTGCGATCGCGCGCCGCCGACATCCGCGCCACATCCACCGCCGGGGATGTGCGCGTGGAGGCCGATGCGGCTCCCCAGCGCATCGACGCCTCGACCACCGCGGGCAGCGTGATCATCGTGGTGCCGAGGGGCCCCTATCGGGTTGATGCAAGCGCGGGGGCGGGATCGGTGAACCTCGAGGGAGTAACCGACACGCCGTCGGCCGATCGGGTGATCATCGCCAGCGCGTCGGCGGGAGACGTCACGGTCCGGGCGCGGTGACGATCAGCTGCTGATGCGGGCCTCGAGGCCGTCGAGCAGGGCCTCGAGGCCGAACTCGAACACGTCGTCCTCACCCCGTGAGATGTCGGTGAACACCTCCACCAGCAGCGGCTCGTCGAACTCATCGGCCTGCTCGCCGTCCTCAAGAGCCGAGGCCTCGCCCAGGGTGAAGCCGATGGTCCAGCGCGACACCACGCGAACGGCGCGCAGGGCGTCTTCCCTGGCGAAGCCGGCGTCCTCCATCGCGCTGAACAGCGCGCCCACCAGCACCGTGCTGCTTCGGTAGGCCACCGCTGGCCGCGCGGCGATCATGGCCACCACGTTGGGGTGGCGCGATAGCGCCGCGCGGTACTCGCGCGAGAAGGCGCCCATGTCGGCGCGCCAGTCGCCCGTGAGATCGGTGGCCTCCACGAACTCCGTCTGCACCATGGCCACCACGCCGTCCAGCATCTCGTCCTTGCCGCCGGGCACGTGGTGGTACAGCGACATGGCCTCCACCCCGAGCTCGCCCGCAACGGCGCGCATGCTGCAGCCCTGGATTCCCGAGCGGTCGATCACCGCCAGGGCGGCCTCCACCACGCGCTCGCGGGAAAGCGGCTCGCGATCTGTGCTCATGGGCGCTCTTCTCCCCGGGATTCCGCGTCATTGGACAGGCGCGACTGGCGGTGGCGCACCCTGGTGAAGAAGTAGGTGACGCCGGCCCCCAGCAGCGCAGAGATGAGGATGACCACGATGAGGCTGGTCGAGGTGTCGAACACCCACCAGGTCACCTCCACCTGCTGCGCGTTGGTGATGATGAACCAGACCAGCATGATCCCGGCGACGACCCCCGCGATCGCCTTCCAGTTGCGGTCTCCGCCCTGCCGTGGCGCCCGCGATTCGCGCGGCATCAGGCCTCCTCGTGGGGTGCGGAGCCGAGGATAGTGTCGACGGCGGTCGATGGGTCGATCTCACGGGCCACCACGCGATCCACCAGCGCGTCGAGCTCGGCGGGGTCGGTGCGGGCGTCGAGATCGCGCACCAGCCGCTCCAGCGCCAGCGACCTGAGCTGTCGCCGCATGCCATCGCGCGCGCGATCTCCTGCGCGTCCGCTGGCCGCCAGATCGTCGCGGTGGCGCTCCACGGCCGCCCAGGCATCGTCCACCCCCCGGCCGTCGAGGGCCTGGGTCTGGATGACCGGGGGAATCCAGTCGTCGGTCGGCACCAGGGTGAGCGCCGACTCGACCTCTCCCGCCAGGATGTCCGCGCCGGGGCGGTCGCACTTGTTGATGACGATGACGTCGGGGATCTCCATGACCCCGGCCTTGATGGCCTGGATCGCATCACCGCTGCCGGGCATGAGCACCAGCATCACGGTGTCGACGAGGGCCTGCACCTCGACCTCGTTCTGCCCGGCGCCCACGGTCTCGATGATCACCACGTCGAAGCCCGCGGCGTCGAGGATGGTCACGGCGTCGGCCGTGGCCTCCGACAGCCCCCCGAGGTGCCCGCGGCTGGCCATCGACCTGATGAACACGCCATCGTCGAGGAAGTGGTCCACAAGGCGGATTCGATCTCCCAGCACCGCGCCGTGGGTGAACGGACTCGTGGGGTCGACGCTCACGATGGCCACGGTCTGCCCGCGGGCGCGCAGGTTCCGCACCAGCGCCGCCGACAGCGTGCTCTTGCCCGCCCCGGGGGATCCCGTGACCCCCACGCGCACCGCGTTGCCCGCCCGGGGGTGCAGCGCACGCATCACCTGGCGCCCCTCGGGGCCGAGGGACTCGGCCATGGTGATGGCCCGGCCGATGGCCCTCCTCTTGCGGGCCAGCACGCCGTCCACCACCTGCTCGGGTGTCACGGGGTCTCCCCCAGCACCTCGCGCATTGCGGCCAGCAGCCGGTCGTTCTGGTCGGGGGTACCCACGGTGATGCGCAGACCGCCCGGGGCGCCGAAGCCGGCGGTGGGCCGCACGATGACCCCGCGCGTGGTGAGGGCCCGGTCGATCGCGGCGGCGCGGTCCTCCCCCACCTCCACGAACACGAAGTTGGCCTCGGACGGCAGCGGGTCGATGCCAAGGGCGCGAAGGCCGTCGGCCATGCGTGCGCGCTCTGTGCGCACCTCGCCCATTCTCCGCGGCAACTCGACGTCGGCATCGGACAGCGATGCCAGGGCCGCCGCCTGTGCCACCGCGTTCACGTCGAAGGCGTTGCGCACCGGCGCGAGGGCTTCGGCAAGGCCGGGGGGGCCGGCCATCCAGCCCACGCGAAGCCCCGCGAGCCCGAATGCCTTGCTGAAGGTGCGCATGACCACCAGGTACCGGCCGTCGCGCAGCAGCGCCGTGCCGTCGTGGCTGCCCGCCGGGAGGTACTCGAAGTACGCCTCATCCAGCACGGGCAGCACGTGCGGGGGCAGGGCGTCGAGGAAGTCGATCAGCGCCTCGCTGTCCACCACCCCGCCGGTCGGGTTGTTGGGGCTCACGACGGCCACGATCTTGGTGCGGGGGCCGATTGCGCCCGCCACCGCATCGAGGTCGTACGCGCCATCGGGGCGCAGCGCCACGGGGGTCCAGGTGGCTCCCTCCGCCATTGCGCCCTGGCGATACGAGATGAACGACGGCCACCCCATCACCAGCTCATCGCCCGGGTCGAGCAGCGCCATGCAGAGCAGCTTGATGAGGCTGTCCATGCCGTTGCCCACGATGATGCGCTCGGGGTCGATGCCGTGGCGCTCGCCGAGTGCGTCGCGAAGGGCCCAGGCGCCCGGGTCGGGATAGAGGTTCTGCTCGCGCGATGCCGCGGAGATCGCCTCGAGCGCCGCGGGGAACGGCGGGTAGGGGCCTTCGTTGGACGCCAGCTTGGTGATCGGGATGTCGCCGAGCTCGCGCTGCAGGTCTGACAGCGGGCGGCCTGGCACGTACGCCTGCACCGACGCCAGGGCCGGGCGGATCAGTGCGGGATCAAGGCGTGGTGCGTCGGGCACGGGGCGGAGGCTACACTCGCCGCCCATGCCGGAATTGGATGACCTCGGACTCTTTCCGCTCGGCCTCGTGCTGCTTCCCGGCGAGAGGGCGCCCCTGCACCTGTTCGAACCGCGCTACCGGCAGCTGCTGGCCGACTGCGTGCTGGACGACCAGCCCTTCGTGATCCTCCAGGACCACGGCGACGGGGCGTCCCCCATCGGCTGCACGGCGCGGTTCGTGGCGCTGGGTCGCCGGTTCGTGGATGGACGCATGAACGTGACGGTCATCGGCGAGCGCGTCGTGCGGGTGCTGGAGGAGACCTCCGGGCGCCTGTACCTGTCGGCGTGGGTGGAGGACGTAGCCGACGAGGCCCCCGACGCACCGGACGACGACCAGGCCGAGGTACGCGACCTGTTCGCACGGCTCGTGGCCGAGATCGCCGGGTCGAGCACCCCGCCACCGATCCGCGAGGACATCCCGTTCTCGTACGCCATCGCCGGGATGATCGAGATGCCCGCAGAGCCCAAGCAGGACCTGCTCGAGTGCCGCGACGAGCAGATGCGCCTGGGGATGGTGCGCGACATCCTGTCGGCCGCCCTCGACGGGGCCGACAAGGAGCGCATCGCGGCGGCCCGCGCGCGAACCAACGGCAAGGTCGCCCTGCCGTGACCGGCCAGGTCGCGGTCGTGCGGCCACGGCGCATCGCGTGGGTCGAGGGCCCCGATGCCCGCGCCCTGCTCCACGGGCTGCTCACCGCCGACGTCGCGGCGCTGGAGGTGGGGCACGCGATGCGCTCGCTCGTGCTCACCACGCACGGCCATGTGGTCGCCGGCATGGCGGTGGCGCGCGAGGGCGACGAGGCCTTCACGCTGCTGCTCGACCCGGCTCCGGCGCCCGACGGCGTGGCGGTCATCACGGCCCACCACGTGTCGGAGGACGCCGAGGTGCTCGGCCCGGAGGATGCCCAGGTGCTGGTTGCCACCGACGACCTGGCGGCCGCGCTGGAGGGGGCGGGCGACCTCACCGTGCCGGGGGCGATCCCGGGCACCATCGAGGTGCTGGCCGACGACCCCACGGCGCTGGCGGCCACGCTGGGAATCGAACTGGCGCCGGAGTCCGTGCTCGAGGCCCTGCGCGTGGATCGCTGCGCACCCGCCATCGGCATCGACACCGGTGAGCGCACGCTCGTGCAGGAGGCCCTGCTCGACAACGCCGTGTCGCACGACAAGGGCTGCTACCTGGGGCAGGAGACCGTGGCGCGGCTGCACTACCGCGGCCACCCGAACCGGCGCCTGGTGCGCATAGGGCTGGGTGCGCCCGTTCAGCCGGGCACCGAGGTCGTCGGGGACACCGGCCCCGCGGGCACCGTGACCAGCGTCGCCGACGTGCCCGGTCGCGGGTGGACGGCCCTTGCGCTGGTGCGTCGCGAGGTGCCGGATGGGACATCCGTCGATGTCGGCGGCACGCCCGGGCGGGTACTGCCCCCGGGCTGACGGACCGGTGCTAGCGTCGATTCCCATGGGGTTTCGACGCGAGGACCGCGCAGAGGCAGCCCGGCAGTCGTGGGTGGTGCGCCTCTTCTACGACACAGGTGGCGACCTGCGCGGGTGGCGTGCCCTCGGCGTGGTGGCGGCGCTCGCAGCGGCCGTGGTGCTGGGCACCGTCATGGTGTCGTTCGCCGGCGCCGCCTTCGGACCCGAGACCCTCACCATCGGGGCGCTCATCGTGTTCCTCGCGATCAAGATCCCCCTCCTGGTGTTCGTGTTCTGGATCCTCATGCGGCAGGGGGGCGGCTACACGCAGTCGGACCTCTCCGCCACCGAGAGGTCGCGTGTGCTGGAGAGCCTGGTGCAGCAGGCCCGCGAGGCCAGGGGTCGGCCCGACGAGGCCGAGCGCCTGCGCTGGGCGTCGCGCGAGGCCTGGCGCATCGCCGACGAGGCACCCGACGACGAGCGTGCTGCCGCCATCGCCGTGGCCGTGGAGATCAGCGGGATGAAGCCGACGCCCGCAAAGGGCACCGCACCCTCCTAGGCGAAGACCAGGGCGTCGTCGACCTCGCCCTTGGCGAGGCCCTCCTCGATCTTGTCGAAGGCCATCTGGTGCACGACCGCCGCGATGTCCTCCGCGGTGCCCGCGAGCGCCTCGGGGTGCCGGGCCTGCACCGTGACCCGCCCGACGAAGCAGGTCTTCACGGCCACGACCTGACCCCCCTCGCGAACCTCCACGTTGAACCCCCACAGGGTGTGGGCCTCGTCGGTGAGTGACGTCCGCGGCGGCTCGGCCACCAGTTCGAACTCCCGGCCAGAGGCCGTCACGTTCCGTGTGCTCACAGGTCCACCACCCGCCCCTCGTCGTCCACGCCGGCCGCACCCCCGCCCCGCCGGTGGTCGCCCGCGGCCCGAAGGCCATCGCCGGACGCACCCGCGGCAGAGACGCCGCCGAAGTACAGGTTTGCCTCACTCCACAGGCGCAGGTCGAAGCCCTGGGCACCAAGCGCATCGATCGCGCTGTCGGGCACCCCGCCCTCGACATCCACGCCGTCGCCCTCGTGATGGATGCGCGGCCTGCGCACCGCGGCGGCCGGATCGGCCCCCGCGTCCACCATTCCCGCGACCACCATGAGGATCGCAGAACGCAGGCGGTTTGACCCTGCCGACCCGAGGGCGGCGAACGGCTGGCCGTCGCGCAGCAGCATGGTGGGGGCCATCATCGACGTCATGCGCAGGCCGGGTGGCAGCGATCCGAAGCCCGCCGGGTTCAGGTCGCTCTCGCCCAGCATGTTGTTCAGCAGCACCCCCGTGCCCGGGGCCACCACGCCCGATCCCGATCCATTCGACGACGACAGGCTTGCCATGCCGCCCTCGGGGTCGATGGCGCTCACGTGGGTCGTGCCGGTTGGCTTCTGCGACGGGGGCCGGCCCGACGACCCCGCATCGCGCCACGCGGCCCAGAACCGCTCGAGGAAGCCCTCGTCGCCAAGCCCCTCGTGGAATTCCGGTCCCCGCATGGCGTTGGCGGCTGCCTGGGCCGCCGCCATGCGTGCGTAGAAGGCGCTCTCGTCGCCATCGGCGGGCATGCGGTCGAGGTGGTCGAGGGCCGCGGCGATCAGCACACCGCCACTGGAGGGCGGAGGGTTGGTGAGCACGGTCACGTCGCGGAACCTCACCTCGAGGGGGCGGCGCTCCACCACTGCGTACGCCGCCAGGTCGTCACGGGTGAGAAGGCCCCCGGTTGCCGACAGGTACCGAACGATCTCCTCGCCCACCACGCCGTCGTACAGGCAGGCCGCGCCCTCCCGGCCGAACCGGTCGAGGGTGCCCGCCAGATCGGGGAACACCAACTGGGCGCCGGGCACGGAGACACGGCCATTGGGCGTGAACTGCGCGGCGCTCGCGGGGGTGTGGCGCAGCATGTCGTCGAGGATGCCGTGCAGGTAGGCGGCCTCCTCCCCCACCACCACTCCCTCGCGCGCAAGCTCGACCGCGGGCGCCACAAGGTCGGCAAGTGGAAGCCGACCGAAGCGGCGCGAGGCCTCGTCGAGCCCGGCCAGCATTCCCGGAACGGCAACGGATGCCGGGCCGATGTGGAACACCTGCTCGGTGGTGCCGAAGGGAACCGTGAAGGCGTGGAGGTCGGCCGGATCGAGACGCCGCCCCCCGGGCCCGAGGCCCGGCACCGCCACGAAGAAGTCGAGGATGGTCGCGGGGCCGCCCGGCGGTCGCACCATGAGGAACCCGCCGGCGCCAGGCCCCGTGAGCACGGCCTCGGCCACGGCGGATGTGAGCGCCGCCGCGATGACGGCGTCGGTCGCCGTGCCACCCGCGGCAAGGGCTCGGGCCCCGGCACGTGCGGACAGCGGGTGCCCGGCTGCGACAGCGCCCGTTATCACCGGGCGCGCCCGGCTATGCGGCCGAGCCG
>CAMCDF010000085.1 GCA_945873475.1 Bifidobacterium breve
CCCTTGGTGATGCGGGCGGTCAGGGCATCGTCGGGGCCGGCGTCCACCGCGATGCTGCCGGACCCCGTGGCCACCGATACCTCGGTGATGGGGGCCGGCACCGAGAACACGTCGGTCACCTCGGTGCGGGCGACCGTGCGCATGAGCAGATACGCCACGCCTGCGGCGACCACCATGAGCACGATCAGGTAGAGCAGGCGCTTCACCGCAGGCGCGCAACCCGCTGGGCGACGTCGGCCGCAAGCCGCACCCCGAAGCCCGATGCGTAGTCGCCCTGCATCGCGGTACCCGCGACGTCCACGTGGCACCACGGCCTGCCCTCGGTGAAGTCGCGCAGGAAACGCGCCGCGTACACGGCGCCCGCCTGACGCTTCTTCGCCGAGTTGCTGAGGTCTGCCACCGCGCTCTTCACCAGCGGGTCGTAGCCCGGGTGCAGGGGCATGGGCCAGCAGAGGTCGCCGGTCTCGTCGCCGGCCTCGCGCACGAGCTCGGTGAAGGCGGGGTCCGACCCGAAGAGCCCCGCATAGACATCGCCGATGGCCACCACGATGGCCCCGGTGAGCGTGGCCATGTCGACGATGCGGGTTGCCCCCTTGCGCGCGCAGTACGTGAGGGCGTCGGCGAGGATGAGCCGGCCCTCGGCGTCGGTGTTGGTCACCTCGATGGTCTTCCCGTTCATCGCGGTGAAGACATCCCCGGGCTTCATCGCCGTGCTGCTGGGCATGTTCTCGGTGGACGGCACCACGGCCAGCACCTCGACGGGCACCTCCAGGTCGGAGATCAGGCCCATGGCGGCGATGACCGCCGCGCCTCCTGCCATGTCCATCTTCATCTCCTCCATCCCTGCGGAGGGCTTGATGGAGATGCCGCCGGTGTCGAAGGTGACGGCCTTGCCCACCAGGCCCAGCACCTCGCGGGATGTGCGCGACGACCCGGGCGGACGGTGGCGCATCACGATCATGCGCGGCTGCTCGGCCGAGCCCTGGGCCACGGCCAGCAGCGCGCCGGCCTTGAGGGTCTTGAGCTCGCGGGGCCCCAGCACGTCGATCGACAGCGATCGCCGGCCGCGGGCCACCTGCTCGGCCCGCTTGGCGAGGATCGTCGGCGTCATGTGATTCGACGGCGTCTCGGCCAGCTCGCGCGCCAGGTTCACGGCCTCGGCGGTGGCCGCCACGGCCTTGGCCCCCGACGATGGCAGTGCGCCCCCGGCCACGATGACGTCCGGCTCGCCCGCGTCGCGGCTGCGCTTGCCGCGCGCCGGCTTCGATCGGAAGGCGTCCAGCCGCCATGCCCCGGTCGCCAGGCCCTCCGCCATGGCCCGTACGTCACCCTGGTCGACGTCGGGCGCGGCCAGCAGCGCCACGCGCCTGGCGCCCACGTCGCGGGCGGCCCGCGCGGCGGCGCGGCCGGCCGCCGCCCATGCACCGCGGTCGGGGTCGTCGCCCACGCCCACCAGCAGCACGCGCGCGGCGGGCAGGTCGCCGCGGGTGTGGAGCACGCGAACCTGCCCGGCGCCACCGGTCACCTCGCCGTCGGCGATGACCGCGGACACCAGGCCCCCGAGCGCCTGGTCCACCGCGGCCAGCGGCCCGTCGGGATCGCCGGGTGGGGAGCCCACGGGCACCACCAGGACATCGGCGCGGATGCGGGCGGGGTCGGCTGAGCGGCTGGTGGAGACGGGCATTGCGCGATCCGTTCGGTCGTGTTCGGGCATGGGTAGTCTGCCCGTCGCAGCGCCCCCCATCCATGAGGATCGTGATGAACCGCATCTCCCGCCTGCTCGCCCTGCTCGCCGTCATCGGAGTCATCGCCGCGGCTGTCTCGGGCTGCGGGTCGTCGGGAGGGGATTCATCCACCGTCACGCGCGGCGCCGCCGGCGAGGCGGACCCCTCATGGGGCATCGCCGCCGTGTCACAGGCCGGGCGCTACGGCGCCGTGAACATCCTCAGGTGCACGGCGGGCGGCGACCCCTCATGCAGCACCCTCGACGGCGCGATGGGACCCATCCGCCAGATGGTCATGGATGACGACGGCCCGCTGTTCGCGGGCACCTTCAATGGCGATGTCCTCAGGTGCGATCCCTATCGGCCCACCAGCTGCGACGCCATCGGCAAGGTGCCGGGCATCACATCCATCGCCGCGTCCGCCCTGGGCACTGATGACGGCACGCCGTCGGTGTACCTGGGCACGACCGTGGGGTACGAGGGCGCGAAGGGCGACATCTGGCGGTGCCCGCAGGCCACCGCGAACGCGAAGTGCCGCAACGTCGGGCGCCCGCGACCCGGTGACTTCGTGGCGTCGCTGGCGATCATGGATCGCAGCGTGTTCGCCGGCCTGGGCGACGGCCGCATCCTCAAGTGCACCACGGGCGCCCCCACGAGCACGTGCACCACATTCGCCACCCCCGGCGGGGCCATCCAGGCGCTCGACGTGTTCCGCGACCGTCTCGGCGTCGCCACCGATACGGGTGTCGTGTGGACATGCACGCAGGGTGAGTCCGGCACGGGCGACTGCACGAAGGTGACGTCGCTGCCCGACGCCCGCGCCACCGCGGTGGCGCTGTACGGCGACACCGTGTTCGCGGGCTTCGCGCTGGACAACCCCGACGCCCGCGGGCTGTCGGGCGCGGTGGTCATGTGCGAGCAGGATGCCCAGTGCACTCCCGTGGCGCTGCCGGACCCCGTGGCCGATCCCAAGGAGGGCGACCCGTCCACCGCCCCGGTGCTCGCCCTGGTGGCGGCATCTGACGACAACCTCTGGGTGGGGCAGGGCACCGCCGACAGCTTCCGTGGGCAGGGCGCCATCTCGATGTGCCCGTACCAGAGCACCTGCACCACGAAGTGGTCAGATCCCGACGCCGGCATCACGGCCATGACCGAGGTGCCCTCCCAGTAGGTATCCTGCGCGCCCTATGGGACGTCCGATTCGAGTTGTCATCGCCAAGCCCGGCCTCGACGGCCACGACCGCGGGGCCAAGATCGTCGCCCGGTCGCTGCGGGACGCCGGCATGGAGGTCATCTACACCGGCCTCCACCAGACCCCCGAGCAGGTGGTCGCCACCGTCGTGCAGGAGGACGCCGACGCCGTGGGGCTGTCGATCCTGTCCGGCGCGCACATGACCCTGGTGCCGCGCATCATGGAGCTGCTGGCGGCCGAGGGCGCCGACGACGTCCTGGTGATCGTTGGCGGCACCATCCCCGCCGATGACGCCGACGACCTGCGCGCCCTGGGCGTGGCCGCCGTGTACACCCCCGGTGCCCCCGTGGACGACATGGTGTCGTTCCTCGAGGGGGCGGTCGCCGCCTAGTGCCAGTCGGTCGCGATCGCCGCGGGGCGGTGCAGGTGCTGGTGCTCGACAGGCAGGAGGCCCTCAACGCCTTCTCGCCCGAGCTCATCGACGAGCTCATCGGGGCACTCGACGACGCCGCGGCCGACCCGGGCGTTCGTGCGGTGGTGCTGACCGGTGCGGGGCGCGCCTTCTCGGCCGGCGCCGACATCAGCCGCATGGCGCAGATGGACGTCGACGCCGCCCGCGTGTTCGCCGCGCAGGGGCACGCCATGTGCAACCGCATCGAGGGGCTGCCGGTTCCGGTGATCGCGGCCATCAACGGGTTCGCGCTGGGTGGGGGCTGCGAGGTCACGCTGGCGTGCGACATCCGGCTGGCGTCGGAGGCCATGAAGATCTCCCAGCCCGAGGTGGCGCTTGGCATACCGCCCGGCTGGGGCGGCACGCAGCGCCTTCCGCGCATCGCGGGCGAGGGCTTCGCCAAGCGCATGATCCTGACCGGCGCGATGATCGGACCCGACGAGGCGCTGGCCGCCGGGTTGGTGTCGGCCGTGCACCCCGCCGACGACCTGCTGGACGCCGCCGTCGCGATGGGTGAGGAGATCGCCCAGAAGTCGCCGTCGGCCGTGGCCCTGTCGAAGCGGCTCATCCACGGGGCGCTGGGCGAGCGCGCCGATCGGCTCGAGGCCGAGGCCGAGGCCTTCGCACAGCAGTTCGCCGATCCCGAGCGCCTGGAGGGCATGACGGCCTTCCTCGAGAAGCGCGCTCCGGGATGGGTGTCCTCCTAGCGCCGGAAGAAGCCCCTTCCGCGCGGATCCCGCTGGTATGCTCGCCGCCGCTCGCCGGGAGGCCCTGATCGCCCCCGCGCAAGGCACGAATCAACTTCCAGGAGCCCGTCTTCGTGAAGATCGCCGTCTGCGTCAAAGAGGTGCCGGACACCACCGCCGAGAAGCGGATAGACCCGAGCACCTTCCGCCTCGTCCGCGACGAGGGGGACCGCATGCTCAATGAGTTCGACAAGTACGCGGTCGAGGAGGCGATTCGCCTCAAGGAAGCCGGCACCGCTGATGAGGTGATCCTCATCTCGCTGGGTCCGGACAAGGCCGTCGAGTCGCTGCGCCAGGGCCTGGCCATGGGCGCCGACCGCCTGGTGCTGGTGTCCGACCCCGCTGCCGCGGGCTCCGACTACCTCGGCACCGCCAACGCCCTCGCGAAGGTGCTCGACGAGACCGGCGCCGACCTGGTGCTGCTGGGCTCCGAGGCCACCGACGCCCGCTCGGGCGTGATGGCCGCCGCCCTCGGCGAGGTCTCCGGTCGTGCGTGGATCACCTCGGCCAACTCACTGGCCGTCAACGGCTCCACCATCACCGTCGAGCGCCAGAGCGACGACGGCGTGGACACCGTGGAGGCCCCGCTTCCCGCGGTGGTCTCGGTGACCAAGGCCATCAACGAGCCGCGCTACCCGTCGCTCAAGGGCATCATGGGCGCCAAGAAGAAGCCGCAGGACGTCAAGTCGCTGGCCGAGGCCGGCATCGACGCGTCGTCCGTCGGCGAGCAGGGCGCGAAGACCAAGGTGCTCGGCGTCGAGACGCCGCCCGCCCGCACCGCTGGTCAGGTGGTCAAGGATGAGGGCAACGGCGCCCAGCAGATCCTCGACTTCCTGATCGACAAGAAGATCGTCTGAACCCGGACTCGGAACCGAAAGGACCTAACGACATGGCAGGTATCCTCGTCGTCGCCGAGCCTCAGGGCACCGGCTTCCGTCGCGTTGGCCTCGAGATCCTCTCGAAGGCGCGTGACCTCAAGGGCAGCATCGGCGGGCCGCTCGCGGCCTACGTCGGTGGCTCGGGCGTGGCCGACTCGGCCTCGCAGCTCGGCGCGTATGGCGCCGAGAAGGTGTTCGTCGCCGACCACGAGGCGCTGGGCTCCGGCCTTGCCGCCCCGCACGTCGACGTCATAGCCAAGCTTCAGCAGGAGAACGACTTCTCCGCCATCCTCTTCGGCGGCACGTCGCTCGGCCGCGACACCGCGGCGGCCCTCGCGGCCCGCCTCGGCGCCGGCCTCAACAGCGACTCCACCGACCTCGCGCCCGGCGGCAGCGGCCTGCTGGCCACCCGCCCGGCCTTTGGTGGCCAGAACCTCGTGCAGAGCACGTGGACCGGCGGTCCGCAGATCGCCCTGGTGCGCCCGAACTCGTTCCAGGCATCCGAGAGCGGTGGCTCGGCCGAGGTCGTGGCCGTCTCGCCTGAGATCTCCGAGGCCGCGCAGCGCGCCAAGGTGACCGCCCGCAAGCCGGCCGAGGCGGGCAAGATCAGCCTCGAGGAGGCCAGCATCATCGTCTCCGGTGGTCGCGGTCTGGGTGCCCCCGAGAACTTCGCCGTCGTCGAGGCGCTCGCCGCCTCGCTTGGCGCGGCAGTGGGCGCATCGCGCGCCGCGGTGGACGCCGGCTGGTACCCCCATCCCAACCAGGTGGGCCAGACGGGCAAGACCGTGTCGCCGAACCTGTACATCGCCTGCGGCATCTCGGGCGCCGTGCAGCACAAGGTGGGCATGCAGACGTCCGACGTGATCGTGGCGATCAACAAGGACGAGGAGGCCCCGATCTTCCAGTTCGCCGACTTCGGCGTGGTGGGCGATCTCTTCGAGGTCCTCCCGAAGCTGACCGAGCTGATCAACCAGCGCAAGGGCTAGTCACCCCTGCAGGCATGAATCACGGCGCGGCCGGGGCAGTTCCCCGGCCGCGCTATGATGCCGCCTCCGTGACACCGACCGGGTCACGCACACCGAGAGCATCGAGAGGGAACGTGAAGGCCGAGATCCACCCCGAGTACGTCGTCTCCAGAGTCACCTGCACGTGTGGCAATGAGTTCACGACCCGTTCCACCTCGCCCGAGATCCGCGTCGAGATCTGCTCCGAGTGCCACCCCTTCTACACCGGCAAGCAGAAGATCGTGGACACCGGTGGCCGCATCGAGCGCTTCAACAAGAAGCGCCAGCAGGCCAAGTAGGGCGCCCCGACAGGGGTGGAACCCCGCCGTGCCCGTGCCTGATCGCATGCAGATCAGGCGAGCACGAGGTGGGGCGCCATCAATGGGGCAAGCGAAAGCGGCGATGGTCCTGAATGGGTAATGACGTCTCCCGCCTGGTCGAGCAGGTAGAGCGCACACGGGCCGAGCTGTCCGAAGCGCTGTCCGATCCCGACGCGGCCTCAGATCGCACGCGGTACGCGGACCTCACGCGACGTTACGCCGGCCTCGAGGAGGCCGCGTCGCTGGCGGCGCGCTGGCGTGACTCCGAGCAGCAGGCCACCGAGGCCCGCGAGATGCTGGCCGAGGACGACGACGACGACATCCGCGCGCTGCTGAAGGAGGCGGAGGCGGAGATCGCCGAACTCGAGCCGCTCATCCGCGAGGCCATGGTGGAGCCCGACCCGAACGACTCGCGGGACGTCATCGTCGAGCTCCGCGCCGGTGCCGGTGGGGAGGAGGCCGCCCTGTTCGCCCGCGACCTCCTCGACATCTACACCCGCTACGCCGCGGCCCGGGGGTACCAGGTGGAACTGCTCGACGTCAGCGACGCCGACGCCGGGGGCCTGAAGGAGGCCACCTTCGCCGTCAAGGGCGCGGGGGCGTTCAGCGTGTTCAAGCATGAGGGCGGCGTGCATCGCGTGCAGCGCGTGCCGGCCACCGAGAGCCAGGGGCGCATCCACACCTCCACCGCGACGGTGGCCGTCATGCCCGAGGCCGAGGAGGTCGATGTGACCATCGACCAGAACGACCTCAAGATCGACGTCTACCGGTCCAGCGGTCCCGGTGGCCAGAGCGTGAACACCACCGACTCCGCGGTGCGCATCACGCACATCCCCACCGGCGTGGTGGTGTCGATGCAGGACGAGAAGAGCCAGCTCCAGAACAAGGAGCGCGCCATGCGCGTGCTGCGCGCCCGCCTGCTCGAGAAGGCGCAGGCCGAGCAGGAGGCCGCGCTGCGGAGCACCCGCCAGGCCCACGTGGGCAGTGGCGACCGCTCGGAGAAGATCCGCACCTACAACTACCCGCAGAACCGGGTGACCGACCACCGCATCGGCGTCACCGTGGCTCTCAAGGAGCAGGTGCTGCAGGG
>CAMCDF010000086.1 GCA_945873475.1 Bifidobacterium breve
GGCATCAAGGCGATCACGGGCCAGTCGGTCAACGAGGTTCCGCTGACCGTGACCTACCGCAAGGGTGCGCTCACGGGGTGGGTGGCGGAGATCGCCGGCACCATCGACCGCTCCGAGGAGAACGCCGTGGTCAGCGTTGATGGCACCACGTTCACCGTGCGCCCCTCGGCCGACGGGCGCCTGCTCGACCGCAAGGCGCTGGCGGCACGGCTGTCGGGTGACCTCGCGGCCATCCCCTCGGCCGTCGACGTGCCCCTGCGCACGACGCGCCCGGGCCTCACCACGGAAGCCGCGAAGCAGCAGGTGACGCAGGCCGGTGAGATCCTCCGCCGCGGATCCACGGTGGTCGTCGACGATGTGCAGGCCACCCTGCCCCCGGCCGATGTCGCCGCCGCCATGCGATTCGGATCGCAGGGGCTGCGCATCGCAGGCGCCGACCTCAGGCGCCCGCTGATCAAGGCCTATCCGGCCGGGTCGGTGGTGCCGAGCCCGGCGCGATTCGACATAAGGGGAACCCGGGCGATCCTCGTGCCCTCGAAGGAAGGACGGCTGGTCGACGCCCGGCGGGTGGCCGAGGGACTGATGGGCGAGGACCGCCCGGTCGAGTCGGACTTCATCGAGGTGACGCCGGTCTTCACCACCGAGAAGGCGCAGTCACTGGGCATCAAGGAGGAGGTCGGATCGTTCACCACTCCGTACGACGCGGGACAGCCCCGGGTCACCAACATCCGCCGCGCCTCGCAGATCCTCAACGGCACGATCATCCCGCCCGGCGGCACGCTGTCGCTGAACAAGGCGCTGGGCAAGCGCACCGCCGACCGTGGATTCGTCGCCGCGCCGATGGTGGCCGACGGGCTGCTGGTCGACGCCGTCGGCGGAGGCGTGTCGCAGCTCGCCACCACCCTCTTCAACGCCGCGTTCTTCGCGGGCTTCCGCCTGGACGACCACACGGCGCACCAGCTCTACTTCGAGAGGTACCCCGAGGGCCGCGAGGCCACGATCTCGTGGCCCACCCCGGACCTGAAGGTCACGAACAACTGGAAGGCCTCGGCGCTGGTGAGGGTGTTCAACAGCTCGAGCGGGGTCACCGTGGCCCTCTACTCGACGTCGTTCGACCGCAAGATCGAGACCGAGACCAGCGAGCGATACGACTTCACCGAGCCCGCGGAACGGCGCGTGACCTCCGATTGGGTGGAGCCCGGACAGGAGGTGCTGCAGTCATCCGGGTCCCAGGGCTTCAGCGTGAAGGTGTCGAGAAAGGTCTACGAGGGCAGGCGCCTCAAGGAGGACGACGCGTTCGAGACCGTCTACCTGGCGCCGCCGAAGGTCATCCTCGTGGCCGAGGGCACGCCCGGCGCCGAGACGCCGGCAAGCCCGGACTGACGGCGCTCAGTCGCCGCCCGTGCGGCGGCGCTCGACCTCATCGACGCCGTGGTCGTCGGGCAGCCCGAGCGCCCGGTTTATCGCCTGAAGAGGCGTGATGCCCTGCTCGGCGGCGTTCGCCCCGGTGCGGGCCGCAGGCGAAACATCCCCGGGGGTCGATGCATCAACGCGCCGGCGCTCCAGGGACTGGGCCCAGGGCTCGCCCAGCACCGGCCAGCGCGCCAGCACGGCAGCGTGCCGGGCGTCGCGTCCGGCCGCGCCGGTGGGCGCGCCGCGCCCCGGCGTGTACTCGGCCATCGCTAAGTCCCCACGGGCAGCCCGCGTACACTCATGGGTGGACGATAAGGCATCACGAGGGAGGCTCCCAATGGGCGACACCGGGCCCGCGATCGACGCGCTTCAGCAGCGGGGAGAGGCCTACCCCCCGCCGGCGGGGATGGCGACCTACGCGGTCGTCGGCGACCCCGCCGTCTATGACCGCGCTGCTGCCGACCCGGTGGGCTGGTGGGAGGACCAGGCGCGGCGCCTGCAGTGGGACACCCCCTGGCACACCGCGCTCGACGAATCCGACGCCCCCTTCTACCGCTGGTTCACCGGCGGCACCCTGAACGTGGCCGCCAACTGCCTGGACCGGCACCTGGCCGAGCGCGGCGACCGCATCGCGTTCCACTGGGAGGGCGAGCCCGGCGACCGGCTGCACATCACCTACCGCGAACTGCACGAGCGCGTCTGCCGCTTCGCGAACGCGCTGAGGACACTCGGCGTCGGGCGCGGGGGGCGCGTGGCGATCTACATGGGGATGATCCCCGAACTGCCCGTTGCCATGCTGGCCTGCGCCCGGCTGGGCGCGGCGCACACGGTCGTCTTCGGCGGATTCTCGTCCGAGGCCCTCAGGGACCGCATGGAAGACTTCGGGGCCACGGTGCTGGTGACGCAGGACCACTCGTTCCGCGCCGGGAAGCACGTGCACCTGAAGGACAACGCCGACGTGGCCCTGGCCGGCGCTCCCGGAGTGCGTCACTGCGTCGTGGCCCGTCGCAGCGGCGATCCGGTCGAATGGACCGAGGGCCGCGACGCGTGGTTCCATGACCTCGAGCAGGCGTCGAGCCCGGATTGCCCGGCAGAGCCCATGGACGCCGAGCAGATGCTGTTCGCGCTCTACACGTCGGGCACCACGGGCAAGCCCAAGGGCATCGTGCACACCAGCGGCGGCTACCTGACGGGGGCATCCGCAACGCACCGGATGGTCTTCGACCTGCGCGATGACGACGTCTACTGGTGCGCCGCGGACATCGGGTGGGTCACGGGCCATTCGTACATCGTGTACGGGCCGCTGGCGAACGGCGCCACCAGCGTGATGTACGAGGGCGCCCCGGCATTCCCATCGCACAGCCGCATGTGGGAGATCGCCGAGCGATACCGGGTGAGCATCCTCTACACCGCCCCCACGGCAATCCGCAGCTACATGAAGTGGGGCGACTCCTACCCGAAGGTGCACGACCTCTCGGCCATCCGCGTGCTCGGCAGCGTGGGCGAGCCGATCAACCCCGAGGCCTGGGAGTGGTACCGCGACCTCATCGGGAGCGGCACCGCCCCGGTCGTGGACACCTGGTGGCAGACCGAAACCGGCAGCATGATGATCAGCCCGCTGCCGGCGATAAGCACCCTGAAGCCGGGGTCGGCATCCCGACCCCTGCCCGGCATCTCGGCCCGGGTGGTCGGCGAGGACGGCCTGGACGTGCCGCGCGGGGAGGGCGGGTACCTGGTGATCGACCGCCCCTGGCCATCGATGCTGCGCACGCTCCTCGGCGACGACGACCGCTACGTGGCGACCTACTGGAGCCGCTTCCCGGGCCTCTACCTGGCCGGCGACGGCTGCCGCGTGGACGAGGACGGCGACTACTGGCTGCTGGGTCGCATCGACGACGTCATGAACGTCTCCGGGCACCGCCTCTCGACCATCGAGGTCGAGAGCGCCCTGGTGGATCACCACGCCGTGGCCGAGGCGGCCGTGGTGGGGCGCGCCGACGAACTCACGGGCCAGGCCATCGCGGCGTTCGTCACGCTGCGCGACGGCGTGGTCGGAGACGAGGCCCTCATCGCGGAACTGCGAAACCACGTGGCGACCCTCATCGGGCCGATCGCGAAGCCGGCGTCCATCGTGCTCACGGCCGACCTCCCGAAGACCCGGTCGGGGAAGATCATGCGCCGCCTGCTTCGTGACGTGTCGGAGCAGCGCCATCTGGGCGACGTGACCACCCTCGCCAACGAGGAGGTCGTGGAGGAGATCGCGGCGATGGCCACGGTCAACCCCCACCAGGAGGACTAGGCCGGGGCGCCTGCCAGCAGGGGCGGCAGCTCGTGCCCCGCCGCGCGCATACGGTCGGCGGCGTGGGTGCGGGCCGCCTCCACCGCGTCGCGCACGGGCGTGAGGCGGTGTGCCTCGCGGTACCAGTTGATGAGCCCCTCCAGGGCGAGGGCCAGCGCGAGGCGATGCTCGGCGCCCCCCTGCTGGGCCTCCCACTCCGAGGCCATGAGGCCCGCCAGCACCAGCGAGGATGCCGCCGGGGGCTTGCGGGCCACGGGAACCGGCCCCACGGCTGATCGCACGAGGTCCATGGTGATGCGCCGGGCGCCGCGCTGGCCGGACCAGGGAACCAGCAGCATGTCGACCGGCGCGCCCCCACGGGCGATCACATGGATGGTGCCGGGGGGCACGTGACCGTCGGGGCTCTGCGCGATGGCCGTGGCCAGCTCGCGGATGCGGTCGGCCAGGCCGCGCACCTCGCGCTCGTCGGTGCCGTGGATGCCCTGGGCGATGAGGCCCAGCACGAGGTCGAGACGGTCGGCGGGAGCCGGGCGCCCGGTGCCACCACCGGGGAACGTGACCCGAACGGCGGCAACGCCCGCGCTGGGCATCTCCACCTCGATACGGGCCGGTGGCCGACGACCGATCATGCAAAACCCCCTGCGCCAAGCCAGTTTTCACAGCCAAGGCACCCGTTGCGTCCGGATGCATTGGTAGCGTCGTCATCACTTCGCAGCGATCGCTGCAGCCTCCGTCCGGAGGTCACCGAAGCGAGGAGACCCATGACCAAGGCCGACTTCGTCAAGCGCGTCGCGCGTGCAGCCGACCTCACCAACGACCAGGCGACCCGTGCAGTGCAGGCCGTCCTGGACGAGATCGAGCTCGCCCTCAAGGCTGGAGACGAGGTGCAGTTCTCCGGCTTCGGCAAGTTCTCGGTGTCGCACCGTGCAGCACGCGAGGGCGTCGACCCCCGCAACCCGGGCCAGAAGATCCAGATCCCCGCGCGCAAGGTGCCCCGCTTCCAGGCGGGTGCCCAGCTCAAGCGCTCGGTCGCCGGGTAGCAGCAGTTCCACGCCGCCAGGCGGGCCCCCCGGGGGTCCGCCTGGTCGGCGATGCAGGAGCCGGAGGCGGGATTCGAACCCGCACGCCCCGAGGGACCGGGGATTTTAAGTCCCCCGCGTCTACCAGTTCCGCCACTCCGGCCAGACTCACGGCGCATTCCGCTCAGCGCCCGAAGGTCGCCGCGCCCGGCGTGCGATCGAACGAGGCGAGTCGGGTGTCCTCGACCAGCCGGCACCAGTCCTCGGTCAGGACCGGCCAGCGCTCGAGCACCTGCTCATGCCTGATGTGGCGGGTGTTCTCGCCCTTCGAGAAGATCATCCGGCGGTCGTCTGCGGGATCCTCTGTGCGCGCGAGCGCGTCGGCGAGGCCATCGACCACATGGATCGAACTCTCGGGTTCCCCGGATGTCGCCTCGATGCCCATCAGGGCTGATTCTACGGGCTCGGCTCGTCGCCGGTGCGCGCGAGGCCCATGGCCACCCCATCGAGGGTGTCGCGTTCGGACACCACGACCTCGCGGGCGTCCAGCGCATCCATCGCCCCGCCCAGCATCGCGAGCCCCGGCACGATCACGTTCACGCGATCAGGGTGCAGCCCCGGGGTGAGCGCGCGCGTGGATGCCGGAACCGCAGCCAGCGCCGCGAGCACCTGCGCCACGTCATCGCGCGTGATCACCATTCCGTGGATCGCCTCGGGGTCATACGCGCCCCGGAGGACCGCCGCAACGGTCGTGACCGTGCCGGCCACGCCGATCAGCACGCCGTCATTCCCGAACCCCGACGTCCCGCCGCGCACCAGCGCCACGGCCTCCGCGGCGACGCGATCAACCTCATCGGCGGTGGGCGGGTCATGCACGACGAGGTCGCCCTGCCGGTTGACCCCCAGCGGCAGGCTCACCGCGCGCGCGGGCCCCGATTCATCCCCCTCCACCACCTCGGTGCTGCCGCCGCCGATGTCGAGCACCGTGCACGGCCCCGGGGCGCCGTCCATCACGAGCCGGGCGCCGGTGAAGGCCAGGATGGCCTCCTCCTCCCCCGTGACCACGCGCAGTTCCGCCCCCAGGTGGCGGCGCACCGCGGCCTCGATGTCGGCCCGGTTCGGCGCCTCGCGTACCGCCGATGTGCCCACGGCCACCACGGGCGGCGACCCCGCCAGCTCGATGCGACGGCCGTATTCCGCAAGGCATGCGTCGAGGCGCGCGATGGCCCCGGGCGTCACGGTGCCGTCAGCGGCGGCCCCCCTGCGCAGGCCGGTGACCGTGACCAGGCGCTCGCCCACGGCGCCGCCCGGATCCATGCGCTCCATCAGGAGCAGTCGCACCGAGTTGGAGCCGACGTCGACGACGGCGGCGCGCACGCCTATCGCCCGCGGGACCTGATGAGGGCGCGAATGCCGGCGATCCAGCCCAGCGGCCCCTTGATCTCGACGATCGCCAACCACGCGTAGCGGCTGATCACCTGGAGTTCCGCCACCGGAACCCTGAGGCGCTCGATCTCGCGCGACAGCTCGGCCGCGCCGCCCTCGGCACGCGCGAGGCCCCGCTCGATGTCGGTGAGGCCGCGACTGATGCCATCGGCAAGGGGCGTGATCCGGCGACTGCTCGCGCCGATGCGCCGCTTGAGCATGAGGCCGCGCACGACCGCGATGGCGAGCCCCGCGAGGACGAGCACGCCGAGGGCGATCGCTGCGCCAGAGATGGTCCACCCTGTCCAGGCCATGGGCTGGGACACTACTGGCATGGACATCCACTGGGTCGACGTATTCGCCACCGCACCGCTGTCGGGCAATCCGCTCGCGGTCATCACGGCTCCCGCCATGCCCGGCGACAGTGCAATGCAGCGCCTGGCGGCCGAACTGGGGCTGTCGGAGACCGTCTTCGCCGTGCCGGGCGACCCACCGCGCCTGCGCATCTTCACCCCGGAGGCAGAGATCCCCCTCGCGGGGCACCCGCTCGTCGGCGCCGCCTGGGTGCTGCGGCGCATCGGCTGGGTCGGCTCGAAGGCAATGCTGTCGACCCCGGCCGGCGACATCCCGGTGCAGGCCGACGACCACGGCGCCGCGATGACCCGCAGCGGGCCGGTATCTCCCGGCAGCGCCGACGCAGGAGCCGTTGCGGAGTGCCTGAGCGGCCGCGCGGTGGGCGACGCGCCCATCTGGGATGCGGGCCTCCCCCAGGTGATGCTGGAGGTGGCAGACCTCGACGGCCTGTCGCCCGACCACGACGCGCTGCGCATGCAGGCGCGGGACGAGGGCTGGGCCGGTGTGAGTGCCTATGTGGTGCGACGTCGCGGCAAAGGGGCCGTCGAGGCCGAGGTCAGGCACTTCGCATCGCCCATCGGAATACCCGAGGACCCGGTCACCGGCAGCGCCGCGGGCGCGCTGGGGGCGGCGCTGGCCGCCAGGGGCGACGGCGACGCACAGGGCGGCCTGCGGCTGGTGGTACGGCAGGGGCGCCACCTCGGGCGTGATGGCCTGGTGCAGGTTGACGTCGCCGGCGGGCCCGGCGGCGCGGCGGCCGTCACGATCGGGGGGGCGGTCGTCCCCGTCATGGCCGGGATCATCGGCGAGGGCATCCTCCCGGGCTAGGGTGGATGCCATGGCAGGGCCGCCGCTCACCG
>CAMCDF010000087.1 GCA_945873475.1 Bifidobacterium breve
CGACCCCACCGTGGTCGAATGCTTGCGGAAGCCGTCGTAGTTGGCCGTGATGTTGCCCGCGCCGATGTTGGTGTCGCTGCCGATGTCGGCGTCGCCGATGTACGACAGGTGCGGCACCTTCGAGCGCTCGCCCAGGCGGGTCTTCTTCATCTCCACGTAGGTGCCGGCCTTGCTGCCGTCCTCCATGGTGACCTCGGGACGAAGGTAGGCGAAGGGGCCCACGGTGCAGCCCTGCCCCACCGTCGATGACAGCACGTGTGCGCTGACCACCCGCGAGTCGTCGCCGATGACGGAGTCGACCACCACGGCGTCGGGGCCGATCTCGCAGCCCTCGCCGATGGCCGTGGCACCGCGCAGCACCGTGCCCGGCCACAGCGTGGTGTCCTGCCCCACCGTGACCCCGGCGTCAACCAGCACCCGCGCGGGGTCGGGCATGGTGACGCCGTCGACCATCAGCGCATGGCGCAGGCGGTTCTGGATGACCGCCTCGCACTCGGCCAGGTCTGCGCGGGTGTTGATGCCCTGCACCACCGTGGCGTCGGGAGCCACCATGGCCCCCACCTCGCCGCTGATGATGGGCAGCACGTCGGGCAGGTACACCTCGCCCTGGGCGTTGTCGGAACCCACGCCCTCGAGGGCCGCCGCCAGGGCTGCCCGGTCGAAGGCGAACAGGCCGGCGTTGATCTCGCGCACCGCCAGCTGGTCGTGGTCGGCGTCGCGGGCCTCCACCACGCGCACGCCCCGGTGGTCGCGGATGACCCGCCCGTACGAGCCGCCGTCCTCGAGGATCGCCGTGACCATCGTGGCGGCACGTGCGCTGCGCTGGTGGTCGGCCACCAGGGCGTCCACCAGCGCGGGATCCACCAGCGGCGTGTCGCCGCACATCACCACCACCGTCGACACCGAGGGGTCGAGCACCTCGAGCCCGATGCGCGTGGCGCCGCCGGTGCCGTCGCGCACCTCCTGCAGGCCTGTGCGCATGCCCGCGGGCAGCGCGGGCTTCACCTCGTCGCCCTCGGGGCCCAGCACCACCACCACCGATGCCGGATCGATGCCGCCAAGGGCGTCGAGCGCCCAGAGGATCATGGGACGACCTGCGAGCGGGTGCAGCACCTTGGGGAGCCGTGACCGCATGCGGGTTCCATGTCCCGCGGCAAGGACGATTGCGCCGACGCTCATCTCGCTGGGCTCACTTGGTTGCCTGGTTGGGGCGGGAGGATTCGAACCCCCGATCGCGGGACCAAAACCCGCTGCCTTACCACTTGGCTACGCCCCAGCGCGCCTCCCGGCACGGCACGCCGGACCATACCAGCGCGGTCCGGCGCGTCGATGACGGCGATACCTAGAGGTTGGGCCGGGTGATGGCGCCCTCGCTGGCCGAGTGCACCAGCGCGGCGTACTTGGCCAGCACGCCGTTGGTGTAGTTCGGCGGCGGAGGGGTCCAGCCGCGCATGCGATCGGCGATCTCGTCGTCGGTGAGCTCCACGTTGAGCTCGCGCTTCTCGACGTCGAGCACCACGGTGTCGCCCTCGCGCAGCGCGGCGATGGGGCCGCCCCGGAAGGCCTCGGGCGACACGTGCCCCACCATCAGGCCGTGGGTGGCGCCGCTGAAGCGGCCATCGGTGATGAGCGCGACCTCCTCGCCGAGACCCTCCCCCACCAGGGCGGCGGTGACGTGCAGCATCTCGCGCATGCCGGGGCCGCCTGCGGGGCCCTCGTAGCGGATGACCACCACGTCGCCGGGCTTGATGCCACCGGCCTTCACCGCGGCGAAGGCCTCCTCCTCGCGGTCGAAGATGCGGGCGGGGCCGCGGTGCAGCAGGCGCTCGTGGCCTGCCAGCTTCACCACGCTGCCCCCGGGCGACAGGTTGCCGCGCAGGATCGCCAGGCCGCCGGTGGCCTTGAGCGGCGTCTCGATGGGCACCACAACCTTCTGCCCCGGCGACTCCTTCACGTCGTCGGCGATCTGCTGCAGGGTGCGGCCGTCCACGGTGGGCGCGTTGCCGTCGATCTTCCCCTGCTTCAGCAGCTCGCGCATGACCAGGCCGGGGCCGCCGGCGTTGAAGAGGTCGACCGCCACGTACTGGCCGCCCGGCTTGATGTCGGCGACGATCGGCGTGCGCTCGGCGATGGTGTCGAACTCGTCGATGGTGAAGGGGATTCCGAACTCACGCGCGATGGCGATGAGGTGCATGACGGCGTTGGTGGATCCGCCCGTGGCGGCCACCGAGGCCACCGCGTTGTCGATGGCGCGGCGGTCGACGATGTCGGCCGGGGTGATGTTCTCGCGCACCAGGCGCATGATCATCTTCCCGGCCTCCTCCGCGGCCTTGCCCTTGCCGGGGTCGGTGGCCGGGATGCCGTTGAGGTCGACCGGCGAAAGACCCAGGAACTCGCACACCATGGCCATGGTGTTGGCCGTGAACTGGCCACCGCAGGCGCCCGCGCCCGGACATGCGGCGTTCTCGATGGCCAGCAGCTCCTCGTCGTCGATCTTGCCGGCCGCGTGCGCGCCGACTCCCTCGAAGACGTCCTGCACGGTCATGTCGCGGCCCTTGTAGACACCCGCGGCGATCGACCCGTTGTAGAGCACGATGCCCGGGATGCCCAGGCGGCCCAGGGCCATGACGGCGCCCGGCAGTGTCTTGTCGCAGCCCACCAGGCACACCACGGCGTCGAACGAGTGGCCGCGGCACACGAGCTCGATGGAGTCGGCGATGACCTCACGGCTGATGAGCGACGACTTCATGCCCTCGGTGCCCATGGACACGCCGTCGGACACCGACACGGTGTTGAACTCCATGGCCGTACCGCCGGCCTTCTGGATGCCCACCTTCACGTGCTTGGCCAGGTCGCGCTGGTTGATGTTGCACGGCATGGTTTCGATCCACGTGGTGGCCACGCCCACGATGGGTCGGGCAAGCGCCTCGTCGTCGAAGCCGATGGCCTTGAGCATGGCCCGGGCCGGCGCGCGGTCGGGGCCGTCGGTCATCACGGCGCTCTTGCGCTTGTCGGGGTCGGAGGGCTGCTGGTACGGGTTCGGTGTCGTCATGCGCCGGACTCTAACGGCGACCAGCCGGCCAGGGCGCGGGCCAGGAATACCGCGCTCTGCCGACTGACGTCACCGGCCTCGGCCTGCAGGTAGTGGTCGGCGCCCCGCACCACGGCAAGCTCACCCCCGCCCACCGACGCCAGCCAGTCGGCGATGGTCTCCACCGGTGTGATGTGGTCGTGCTCGGGGTGCGCGATGCCCACGGGGCGCCCACCCATGTCGTCGGGCAGCGACGCGCCGGGGGCGACGGCGGCCACCGCGCGCACCCGGGGGTCCATGGCCCCCACATGCAGCGACACCCACGCGCCGAACGAGTAGCCGCAGATGGCCAGCGGGGTGCCCGGCGGCAGTGAGTCTTCCAGCGTGTCGAGCGCCCGCACGGCGTCCATCCACTCGGTGTGGTCGGCCATCGACTCGCCGGCGCTCTCCCCCGCACCCCGGAAGTCGAACACCAGGGCCGCCATGCGCTCGGCCACGATGGCCCGCCCCAGCGCCCGCACCATGTGGCTCTCGCGCGTACCGCCGTACATCGGGTGGGGATGGCACACCACCACCCCGGCGAGGGGCGTACCGGCATCGGGTCGCAGAATCTCGGCGGCGAGCGGCGGGCCATCGCCGCCGATCGTGATCCGCTCGGAGATCACGCCTGCTCCAGCACCTCGATGTGCAGCACGGTGGCCACGGTCTTGTCGGAGGTCTCGATGCTCTCGGGCGACACGACTTCCTGCCAGTCGCCGCGGCAGTCGATGCGCACGACCTGACCCTCCTCCAGCACCGGCGCCAGGGCTTCGGCCAGCTCGCCGGCCACCTCGAACGTGTTGAGCTCGAGCGGCACCTCGGTGTCGAGGGTGATGAGCAACAGGCGCCCGCGGTAGCGGTGCTCATCCTCGAACAGCATGGCGATCTCGCCGGTGAATGATCGGTGCCTGGGGGTCGTCACGGGCGGGGACTCTATCCTCCCCGCCGTGAGCCACGCACCCAAGCCGCCCGCCAGCCGCAGCTACCTGCTGCTGGGACCACCCGACATCCTGTTCGACCTGCTGAACGAGTTCGCCGAGGACGGCTGGTCGTGCTCGGCCGACCGCTGGCAGGCGGTCATCACCCGCCCGGCCGGCGACGACGGCCCCGACCCCGCGGCCTGGCCCGCCGAGGTGAGCCTGCAGGGCATCACCACAGACGGGCACGAGGCCGCGTGCCGGGAGCACCTGGCCCCGCTCGAGTAGTACGTTTTCAGGGCAAACCACCCCGGAGGTCCCGATGCCCATCCCCCGCCCCCTCGTGATGTTTGCCGCTGCCGGCGCAGTGGCAGTACCCGCCGCGGCCCTGACCACGCCGGCCCTCGCGAAGACACCGGTCAAGCACGTGATCTGCGACAAGGCCACCAAGTGGATCCCGATGGACTACACCGGCGGCTGCTACCTCACGTTCTCTCGTGCCGTGCGGACGATCGCCTACGAGGCATTCGTGGACGCCGCGGAGAACGATCCCTCGTGGCTCGGGTCGAACGACGCCGGCGCCGGGCCCCTCATGAAGGGAGAAGTGATCAAGTCGATGACCTGCCGCCGCGGGGGCACCCTCAACGGCGTCAAGGTCAATCGGTTCCACGGGGGCTGGTGCACGTGGACCGACACCTATGGGCATTTCGGGCTGGGTGACCACACCGATCACACCTGGGCGTGCGACGTGATCGTGGCGCTGCGCAGCGGTCTCGGCGGCAAGATGCGCACGCGCAAGGGGCGCACGGAAATGCAGTGGACCGTCACGGGTGCGCCGTTCCAGGACTTCGTCGCGGTTGGAGGCGAGTGGCCGTACTGCGACAAGGCAGCGCCGGAGGACACCTGGATCCAGGGCTAGCGTCGGACGGGGCGGCCCACTCCGACAGCCGTGCGCCCAGGGGCCCCTGCCGCAAACAGCAGGTGCCCCTGGGCGAACTGGCGTCAGGAGGTCAGGAGCCGGTCCTCAGCGCCTGCATCTCGGCGATCTCCTGCGACTGGTCGGCGATGATCGCCTCAGCCAGACCCTTGACGTCGGCATTCGGCTTGCCATTCAGCACCATGTCGGCCATCAGGAGCGCGCCGGCGTGGTGCGGGATCATCATCCGCAGGAATGCCTGGTCGGGGTTCGCGGCCCCGCTGATGGCCTCGGGCGACATGCCCGCCATTCCCAGCATGCCTGCCATCTCCGCGCCCTCCTCACCCATCGACGGCACGTCCTCGCCGTAGAGGGCCCGGTACCAGGAGTCCATCTGGGCGATCTCGCGCTTCTGCGCCGTGATCACCCGCTGGGCCAGGGCCTTCACCTTGGGGTTCGTGCCCGTCTCGAGCTCGGCCTCGGCCATGCCCACTGCCAACTGGTGGTGGGCGATCATCATGGCGAGGAACTCCTGCTGGTCCATGGCCATCATGCCGTGGTGGGTCTCCGAGACCCCGTCCATCATTGCCATGGACTCGCCGTCCATCATGTGGTTGCCGCCGGTGTTGGCCCCGATGGCCCAGCCGATGGCGCCGCCCACGAGGAGCGCCGCCACTGCGGCGATCGTCGCGATCCACTTCGTATCCATCTCGTTCCCCCTGAATGGTCGTTGACGTCACGTGCTCGGGAGGAGCGGCGATGTCAACGCTGCAGCACGCAGGGGCGGATGGGTCTGGGCGGGCCGTGCGATGGCGGCCCGACGGTCATGCGCAGGAAGGGCGCGGGCAGGCGGCCGGCGGTGCGGCGGGGCATCCATCGACGGCGGGCCGCAAATACCGCGGCGGCGAGGCCGGCCACCACCAGCACGGCGAGACAGGTGCCGATCGCCGCGCCGTGGTCGTCGGGCTGGTCGGGCGCACCATGCTGCCCGTGGCCCCCGGCGCCGGCAGCATGGGGCATGGAAGCACTGCCCTGGTGCCCCAGCATGGGCGCGCCGTGATGCATCGCCACCATCACGCACAGCACCAGGAGGGCGAGCAGCCTCATGCCGTAATGAATAGCACCGGCCCCTACGCCACGCTCCACAGGCCGTCATCACCGATGGGATCCACCTTCACGGTTCCCCGGCCGACCGCCCGGATGAGCATCTGGGCGGCGGCCCGGCGGTCGATGGGCTTCTCGATGTCGGTGCGCATCACCTCGGCCACCTCCTGGGTGGTGAGGCCCAGTGGGAACTCCGCCAGTACATCCTCGGGCCTGTCGTCGGGAACCCCGCGGCGCGAACCGGCGGGGTCGAGGTTGGCCACGATCACGTCGTAGGCCTCCATGGGCTGGAATCCCCCGGCCTCGAGGCTGGTCTCTCCCGCGCGGAAGATGAGGGACGGCGCGGTGTAGCGCACGGCGCCGTCGGTGTTGGCCGCCTTGCCCTGGAACTCGGTGGGGCTGCCGGCTGCCGTGCGCGCCTCCGCCCGGTCTGCCTGATACGAGGCCTCCACCTCGGGCGAGTCGATGAGCCCCATCACGGCCGGCACGTCGAGACCGGGCACCCGGCCGAGGGCCGTGGCGATGTTGGGGTCCTCGTCCATGAGCATGCGCGTGGTGAACCAGCCCAGCTGCAGGGCGCGGAACGCCGTGATCTCGTCGCCGGGCGACACCAGGCGCACGGCGTGCAGGGCACGGCAGGCACGGCCGGTGCCCGTGAGCCGCTCACGGGGGCCCTGGGTGAAGGGCATGCCGAACTGCCGGAACATCTCCATGCGCTGGCCCATCATGATGGGGTCGTAGCCGCGCTCCTCGTACAGCGAGGCGTCTTCCGCCAGCCCGATGGTGACCAGCCGCCAGCGCAGCCGGGGCCCGTAGCGCCACTGCAGGGCGGCCAGCGAGGGTGCGGCCGAGTAGCCCCACGGGCACCCGGGGTCGGAGATGAATGTGATGTCGATGTCCATAGCCGCGATGCTAGGCGCCGGGGCTGGGGTAGCCTCAACCCCATGGCCGAACCTCTTCTGATCTCAGATGGCCGGGCGATGGGCCTGGTCGACGAAAATGCATGCCTCACGTGGCTGGTGGCGCCGCGCATCGACCAGCCCACCATCATCAGCGGGCTCGTCGACCCCGAGCGCGGTGGTGGCGTGGAGTTCGTGTTCCCCGACTCCACCCCCGTGGCGCATCG
>CAMCDF010000088.1 GCA_945873475.1 Bifidobacterium breve
CCACGCCAGCGCCCCGAGAATCGCGAGCCCCGCGACGAGGCCGGCCCACCTCACCCACGACCGGCCGCTCATGGGATGGGCCCCCACAGGGCGTCGATGACCGGGCGGGCAACCGCGGCGGGAGTGCCCACCTGCTCGTAGCGCGCGCGGGCGGCCGCGCCCAGGCGCGCGCGGGCAGGCGCATCGGCGGCCAGCGAGATGAGCGCGGCGGCGAGCGCGGCGGGCTGGCCCGCGGGCACCAGCACGGCGTCCACCCCGTGGGTCAGCACCTCGCGGATGCCCGGCGTGTCCGCCGTGATGATGGGCCTGCCCGCGGCCATGGCCTGGAACACCTTGTTCGGCACCACGCGCGATGCCTTGTCGCTGCGCCCGAAGATGCCCAGCACGATCCCGCACGCCGCCACCTCGTCACCCAGGCGGTCGTAGGGCACCCAGGGCACGTGCTCCAGATGGCGCGGGGGGTCCCGCTGCAGTTCATCGGCCAGCCACCCGTCGAGCTGCCCGCCACCCACCAGGCGCACCGGCGGGGTGCCGGGGATGCGCGCGGCGTCCAGGATGACGTCGATGCCGTGCATGGGCGAGAGCTTCCCGTACCAGAGCGCGTGACACGGGCCGGCCGGCACCGGCGTGGGGGGGAAGGCCCCGGGCTCGGCGCCCACCGGCGCGACCACGATGCGATCGGGCCTCACGCCGAACCTGGCGACCATGAACTCCGCGTTGGCTGCGGTATCGGCCAGCACCAGGTCGGCGGCGGCCAGCGACAGCCGGTCTGCGCCTGCCAGCACGTGCTCCATGGCGCGCCCCACCCGGGCGCGGTCACCGGCCAGCGTGTCGGCCAGCGAGATCATCATGTCGACCACCAGCGGTGCGCGGTGTGCGCGGGCCACGGCCCACGCGGGCACGGCATCGGGCTGTGCCGGATAACCGGCCACCACGGCGTCCACCGGGCCACGATCACGCACCTCGGAGGCGGCGACCCCGGCCCACGCGGCCAGGTACGAGCCCCCGGCGCGCGCCAGGCGCCCCGGGCGCAGGAACGAGCCCGCCTTGTGGCGCGTGCGCTCCCACACCGGGCGATGCCGCTCGGTCACCATCACCCCATGGGCGCGCAGGCCCTCCACCAGCACCCGCGTGCGGGGATACCCGCGCTCGTAGGTGCCCACCCACTCGACGTGGGGCGGTCGCCTCACCCGCCGATCACGCGCTCGATGCGCGACGCGGCCTCGTCGTCCTCCGACCGCATGCGCCCGCGCTGGATCAACTCGCTCACGAGGCCGATGGTGAACAGCTGGATGCCCACCACGATGAGCAGCACGCCCAGGATCAGCAGCGGCCGTCCGCCGATGGCCTCGCCGAGGATCTTCACGATCGTCAGGTAGATCGAGATGGCCACGCCGGCCAGGAACAGCAGCAGCCCGAAGCCGCCGAAGAAGTGCATCGGCCGGTGGCGGTACCGCCCCACGAACGAGATCGTGATGAGGTCGAGCAGGCCCCGCACGTAGCGCTCGAACCCGTACTTCGACTTGCCGTGCCGCCGCGCCCGGTGGTTCACCGGCACCTCGGTCACCCGGAAGCCCTCCGACGCCGCGATGACGGGGATGAAGCGGTACATCTCGCCGGGTATCGCCAGCGCGCGCACCACATCGGCCCGGTAGGCCTTGAACCCGCAGTTGAGGTCGTGCAGCTCCACGCCCGATGCCTTGCGGGCCACCCCGTTGAAGATGCGCGACGGCACCGTCTTGTTCATGGGGTCGTTGCGCTTCTGCTTCCACCCCGACACCAGGTCGGCGCCCTCGTCGAGGGCCTCGAGCAGCCGGGGGATCTCGGCGGGGTCGTCCTGCAGGTCGGCGTCGATGGTGATGACCACATCGCCACGGGCCTCGCGGAACCCGGCGGTGAGCGCCGCGCCCTTGCCGAAGTTGCTGCGCAGGCAGACCACGCGAACGTGCTCGTGGCGGCGCGCGAGGTCGGCCATCACGGCGTCGCCGCCGTCACGCGACCCGTCGTCCACGAAGATGACCTCATACGGGGGCCCGAGCGACTCCATCACGGGCAGCAGTTCGGCCGCGAGCTCCTCAAGCGAATCCCGCTCGTCGAAGACCGGGATGACGACGGAGATCAGGCGATGCGTGGTCACGAGGCGCGGCCCCTGCGGGTGAAGGAGGGCCGGGGCAGCGGGCGGCGCCCGCGCCGCGCCATGCGCTCGTCCTCGGTGGGTACGGGACGGTACGGGCCCGCGGCCACCAGGCCGCGCCGCACGCGCGACATCACCAGCGAGCCGAGGCTCCACACCGTCACGAGCACGGCGATGGCCAGAACCGGCCCGATGATGCCGCGGGCACCCGCGACGGTGGTCTCGATGAGGTACCAGGCGGTATACGGGATGCCGCGATCGATGCGGCCCGACGCCCACCAGACCAGCAGCACCGCCGGCGCCAGGGCCACCAGGCCCAGGGCGATCACGTGCCAGGGCCTGCGTGCCCGCGTGGCCACCAGGGCGGCATGCGCCGCGGGCAGCGCGATGAGCAGCGAGAACGGGCCGGCCAGCCAGAGCAGCAGGCAGAGGACGCCAAGGGCGATGACCCCCGTTGCGGCGCGCGACGCCACCTCGGCGTCGCGGCGCATGGCCCGGTGGCGCACCAGCATCCACGTGAGCACCCCCGCCCCCACCGACAGCAGCGCCGCCACGGCGGCGGGCAGGTCGAAGGGCACCTGCTCGGCCAGGGGCGGCCAGCCTCCCGATGCCCCCGCCATCATGCCCGCGGTCACGAGCAGGTGGGCCACGAGCACCGCCGCCACCACGGGCAGCAGGCGCCACAGCAGTGCCGCGATGAACGGCCACAGGCGCACGCCGGCGCGGCGCAGGCGCACGGTCAGGTCGAGGGCGGCCACGAGCAGCGGCAGCGCGAGCAGGAGGATGACGATGCGGCTCATCACGGGCCGGAGCTCGCGCTCGTTGATGACCAGCCCCACCGCGGGAGACGGCAGCGCATCGGCCTGGTCGATCGACGAGATCAGGGTCTCGGCGGTGCGGCCGGCGTCACCGAGGGCATCTTCCGTGGCCAGGTTCCCGCTCCCCACCGGACCCTCGGGCCTCGAGGCCAATGACACCGACGGAATGCCGAGGGCGATGTACGCGGCCTGGTCGCCGGAGGTCTGCGGCACCGCCATCGAGGCGATCTGCGGGAACGGCCCGGGCGACTGCGCCAGGGGCGCGTCTGCGCGCACCGCGGCCTGCTGCGCCGCCGCGGCGACGGGGATCGACCGGCGGCCGTCCTGGCCGTCGTCCCACACGTGCAGCCCGTCCGGGATGCCCGCGGGGTCATCCAGCGATACGGCGGCGGCCATGGGAAGGCCCGAGAACCGGCTCACGAACCAGCGGGCGCCCGCGTTGCCCTGGGTGGAGGCGCCGGTCGAGACCACGAGCACCGGGCGGTTGCGCGCCACGGTGCCCAGCGAGCGCGCCAGCTGCACGAGCACCGCCGAGCCGCTCTCGGCGCCGCGCACGCCCGGGGGGGTGTCGCGGGGAGCCGAGATCACGATGGCCCCGGGCGATGATCCCGACCGCGCCGGCAGTGCCACGTAGACGTTCTCGGTCACCACCCGGCCGGCGGGGGTGATCACCGAGAAACGCTGGCGGCCCACCTTCGTGGCGCCCGGCACGGCGGCCAGCTGCTGGGCCATCCAGTTGGCCGACGCGACATCCCCGGGGGTGCCCGGGGCCCGCTCGGGCGCCACCGTGGCCAGGTCGGCCGCGATCGCCCGTGCGGCCATGGCATCGAAAGCAGGGGGCAGCGGCGGTTCCGGCGCGCCGCCGGGGGATTCGAGCGTCAACAGGGCCACCAGCAGCGCGAGCGCCGCCACGAGCCATGAGAGCCGGTAGAGGCGCCCGTTCAACATCCGGCGAAGTATCGCATCGCCTGCGGAACCGGCGTGAAATCGGGGATTACAGTGTGGGCATGGACGGTCGGCCGCTCATCCTCGTGTCCAACCGCGGACCGGTCGGCTTCATCGAGGATGGAGCAGGTGGCGTGGAGGCCGTCCGGTCGGGCGGCGGGCTGGTCACCGCGCTCACGGGACTCATCGACATCGTCCCCGCGTTGTGGATATCCGCGGCCATCGAGGACGGCGACTTCCGCGTGGCAGCCGACGCCGACGGGCCGTTCCCCATCCCCGGCTCGGGAACCTCCACCAGCGGGCGGTTCGTGGTGATCGACCCCGAGGTGTACGAGCGCTACTACAACGTGGTGGCCAACCCCATGCTGTGGTTCATCCAGCACTACCTGTGGGACCTCTCGAACGTGCCGGACATCCGCGAGGAGGAACTGCGCGCATGGTCGGACGGCTACCTGGTGGCGAACGACCTGTTCGCCGACGCCGTGGTGGATGCCCTGCGCGACAACCCGGGCGCGGTGGTGATGCTGCACGACTACCACCTGTACACCGCCCCGGCGCGCATCCGCACGCACGCCCCCGATGCCTTCCTGCACTTCTTCGTGCACATCCCCTGGCCGCAGCCCGACTACTGGCGGGTGCTGCCCCCGGCCATCCGCGACGCCGTGCTGGGTGGCCTGCTCTCGAACGACGTCGTCGCGTTCCACACCCAGAGGTACGCACGGAACTTCCTGCTCACCTGCGAAGACCTGCTCGGGCTCGAGGTCGACTACGGGGCGCTCACGGTGTCGTACCGCGGTCGCACCATTGCCGTGCGCCACTACCCGATCTCCATCGATGCCGACGGGTTCACCGAGATGGCCACCGGTGAGTCCGTGCGCGACGAGGAGGCCACGTTCCTGCGACGACGACGGCGGCACCTCGTGGTGCGCGTGGACCGCACCGACCTCTCCAAGAACATCCTCCGCGGGTTCACGGCGTTCGATACCTTCCTCGACAGGCATCCGGAGTTCCGCGAGGACATCACGTTCTTCGCCATGCTCCAGCCATCACGCCAGGACGTGCCCGAGTACGTGGAGTACGTGGAGCGCATCACCACCCTGGTCAGCCGCATCAACACGAAGCACGGCAACACCGACTGGATGCCCATCGACCTGCGGTTCGAGAGCAACCTGCCCCTGGCCATCACCGCCTACAAGCACTTCGACGTGATGATGGTGAACTCGATCTTCGACGGAATGAACCTCGTGGCGAAGGAGTCCATGCTCGTGAACGAGCGCGACGGCGTACTCATCCTCTCCGAGAACGTGGGTGCGTTCGAGGAGATCGGCCAGTACTCGCTGGCCGTCAACCCCTTCGACATCGAGGCGCAGGCCGACGCGCTGCACCAGGCGCTCACCATGCCCCACGCCGAGCGCCGCGCGCGCGCCGACGCCGTCAGGGCCGTCATCAACGAGAACGACATCGCCAAGTGGCTGCAGACGCAGATGGCCGACATCGAGGAGCTGCGCGGTCGCTCGATGATGCCGGGGGGTGGGGAGTGAGCGCACGGGTGGCGGTGATCACGGTGTCCGACCGCGCGGCGGCCGGCGAGCGGGACGACGCCACGGGGCCGGCCCTCGCGGGTGCCGTGCGTTCGGCAGGCCTGGCGGCCGACGACCCGCGCGTGGTGGCCGACGACGAGGCGGCCCTTGTCGGGCTGATCGCCGAGCTGTCGGCATCGCACGACGTGGTGCTTCTGGCGGGCGGCACGGGAATCGCTCCGCGCGACCGCACCCCCGAGGCCGTACAGGCCTCGTGCGACCGGATGATCCCGGGCATCGGCGAGGCAATCCGCGCGGCGTCGCGTGACGAGATCCCCTCGGCATCGCTATCGAGGGCATGCGGCGGCGTGCGTGGCACAACCGTGGTCATCGCCATGCCGGGCTCGCCCGGTGGCGCGGAGGATGCCTGGGACGCCATCGCACCGTTCATCACCCACGCGGTTGACCAATTGCGGGGCGGCGACCACGCCCAGTAGCGCGGGACCTGCGCGCAACCCTCCTTACCGGAGGCTTCGCTAGCCTCGGCGCCGCCACGGGCCGTCACGCGATGGTCCACCACCGATCCAGCGGAAGCAGAGCACGTGCAGCCGACCAGACCAGGGCATTCGGGGTACCGCGCGAGGCGCATGGGGGCCATCGCCCTCGCCGGCGCAGCGGCCGCCGTCGCCGTGGCAGCCGGAACCGGCTCTGCGGCGGTGCAGATCGGCGGATGGGGCACGATCAGCGCCGACATGGGTGGGGGCTCCATCGTGTGGGCCGACGCCCAGCCCGCGAAGACGAAGACCTTCACGTACTGGCGCACCGATGCCTCGACCGCCCGGGTGTCGGGGAACCGCATCAGTGGCGTGCTGAAGCCGGTGGCGGTGCGCACCAGCGCCGGGGCCCTGACGGGAACCGAGATCCGCGCCACCGGGGTTGGCCGCGGCTTCGCCCTCACGGCGTCCGGGGCGGCGTTCGCCGGCCCCGTCACCTGGTGCTGCACGGCCGACATGCTCGAGGTCGCGGTGTCGAGCGATGGCGACGGCGCCGCGCCGCATCCCTATGCCGCGGGCCTCGACGGCACGCGGGTGCGCTGGATCGCCGGAGGCCCGGGCGGGGCCGTGCTGGGGTCGGCCGACCCGATCGAGAATGCCGAGCGCGAGACATCTGCGCCCATCCCCGGGCGACCGGGGCCCGGGCTGGCATCGGTGGCACCGGGAATCGCCGCATGGGCTGATCAGGGCGGATCATCCATCCGCTGGGGCGTGCCGTCCGATTCCGGCGTCGCCGACCTGCGCGAGGCGGCGCAGGGTGGCCGCGTGGTGCAGGTGCGCGCGGTTCCCGGCTTCATCGTGGCCGTGGTGCGCGCCGGGGGCTACCGGGTGACCCGCACCGACACCGCGACAGGCCGCGTGACCGTGGTG
>CAMCDF010000089.1 GCA_945873475.1 Bifidobacterium breve
CTTGGGGGATGTGAGTGCGGCAAAGGCCACCAGGTTGGCCGACGAGCCCGAATTGACGAGCAGGCAGTGTCGTACGCCCATGCGCTTCGCGAACTCGCGCTCGAACTCGTGGGCGAACCGGCCCGTGGTGAGCCAGAAGTCGAGCGAGCTGTCAACGAGCTTCACCAGGTCGTCGTCGTCGAACACCCGGCCGGACACCGGAACCGGTGATTGGCCCGGAACGAACTGCTCGGGGGGGAAGGCCTGCGCGTGGTACTCACGCACGAGGTCGAGTATCTGCGCGCGGAGGTCGTCGGCCGCGCTGCCGGCAGGTGTATCGCTCACGGCGCGAGCATACCGCCCCGCCCGGGCTCGTCAGCGGGTCACGATTGCCGCAACGTCCTGGGGCGTGCGAAGCGGCGGCGTGATGCGGCTGAAGATGGTGTAGCGGGCCACCGTCCCGGTCTGGAATCGCCGCCCGGTCGCTTCGAGCTGGCCCCTGGTGGCATCGGCCATGGCTCCCGTGGGCGCGACGATGACGGCGTTGGGGTCGGCATAGGACCGGGCGTCATAGGCCGGGAAGTGCGACGAGCCATTCGGCGTCACCACGAAGGCGTCACCGCCGGCGAACTGCAGCGGGTAGGCCACCCAGTAGTCGGCGAACACCGATCGGACGCCCTTCGCCTTCAGTTCCGCCGCAAGGGTTGGAGCATCCTCCGATGGCACCACCTGTCCACTCACGGACGCCGTGGCGAGCCCCGCAGGCAGCAGTTGCTGCATCGTGCGCCCGAGCACCAGGGCGCTTGCGGCAACCAGGACGATGGCCATCACCAGGCGTGCCCGCCCGGTGAGCGCGAACACCCCGGCGGCGAGTCCGACTGCGAGCAGCGGGTAGAGGGTGAACAGGTAGCGGGGCTCGCCCGCGTACCAGGTGAACTTCGCGAACGCATAGATGGGCGGCGTGATGAGGAACGCGAGGATCACGATGTCGACAGGGCGCCGACGGGTCATCCGCAGGGTAAGCATGTCCCACAGGCCCATCCGTCGGGTCCACGCGGCGGCACCGAGGATCATGAGGGCGACCATTGCGACGATCGCCGGTGGAGCCCATCGCGCAATCGCGGTGCCGCCGGCCCGCACGCCCAGGAAGTCGGCGAGAACGGGGTTCAGCAGCAGCTCGGCGCGCTCCCAGAACTGCAGCGCGGGCGGCGTGCCGGACCCGGACGGAGGGAACGGTCCATTGACCACCCGGAATCCGATTGCCGGCAGGGCCCCGATGATGAGCCCGGCGATTCCGGCGGGGATGAGCCGCAGGAGGTTGCCGCGGGCGCTGCCGAGGGCCCAGATGAGCGCCGGTATCAGCAGGTAGACCGCGGTGTAGTTCTCCCAGATCGCCGCGCCCGTGGCCACGCCGATGCCACCGGCCACCCACATCGACCATCGGTCGTCCTTCCTCAGCCGGAGCGCGAGGATGATCGCCAGGAGGCCGAAGATCGTCGCCGCGTCGTAGGCGCCGTGCGACTTGATGCCCTTCAGCAGTGAGTAGTAGGGCCCCACGGCATAGAGCGCGGCGGCGAGGACACCTGCCCAGCGCGAGCCGACCACCATGGTGCCGAGGCGGTAGACGAGCACGGTGATGACGAGCGTGAGCGCCAGTTGAACGAGGCGCAGGGTCGTGGGCGTGTCAGGGAAGATCGCCAAGAGGGGCGCCTGGATGTACTGCTCGAGCGCCCCCTGGTAGCTCTGCACGCCGAAGTAGGCCGGGAAGTCGCCATCCAGGATGCGCTGGGCCATGACACCCGTGACGGCCTCGTCGGCGTCGAACCCGCTGAGGTTGCTGAGGAGGATGACCAGCCGGGTGCCCGCGGCCACCAGCAGTACGCCGAGCAGGGCCCAGAGCGGCCCGTCGATGCGACGCCACGGTGCGCGCGCAGACGTGCCGCCGGTCACGCGCGCCTGCGACGAAGCTGCCACCTCAGGCGGGGCACGTGCGTGACGGCCTCGAGCACGATCGACTTGGACATCTTCGAGGATCCCTCGGTGCGATCGGTGAAGGTGATCGGCACTTCCTTCACGCGGAACCCAAGAAGGGTCGCCCGGTAGGTCATCTCGATCTGGAACACGTACCCGGCGCCGCCGACCTCGTCGAGCGGAATCGCCTCGAGGACCTGTCGGCGGAAGCACTTGAAGCCCCCGGTGAGGTCGCGCACGCCAACGCCCAGGATCGCCTGGGCGTACAGCGACCCACCCCGGCTGATGCCGCGTCGCACGATGCCCCACTTGGCCACCGCGCCCCCCGGCGTGTAGCGCGACCCGAGCACGAGGTCGGCATCTGACGCGGCGGCGATGAGACGTGGGACATCGGCAGGGTCATGAGAGAAGTCGCAATCCATCTCGAGCACGAGGTCGGCGCCCTGCGCCAGGGCGTACCGGAAGCCCGCGATGTACGCGGGGCCGATGCCCCCCTTTTCGGTTCGGTGCAGAACATGAACCCGGGGGTCAGCGGCCGCCAGGGCATCTGCGATTTCGCCGGTGCCATCGGGTGATCCGTCGTCGATCACCAGCACGTGCCCGTCGATGCCGTGTGCATCCAGCTGCTCGCGCACAGCGGTGACCAGCGGCCGCACGGTCTCGCGCTCGTTGTAGGTGGGCACGCAGACCCACGCGGTGCCGCCGGGCGTCATCGGGCCCTCCTCGCCGTGGTCAGGAGGTTCGTGGCGGCGAGCATGAGCTCGCCGGCAATGCGGGCGCCCGTGCGTTGGATACGGCCTCGATGGTGCTTGCGCATGAGGGGGGCAAGGGTACGGAAGTAGGCGGCGTTTGCCCGCGGGCTCCGCGCACCGTCAACGCTCGACCCCGAGCCGATGTGCACGACGTCCGCGCCGGGCCAGTAGCGAACGAGGTAGCCGGCCTCCCGGAACCGCATGCAGAGGTCGATGTCCTCGGCGTACATGAAGAACTGCTCGTCGAAGCCGCCCACTCGCCGCAGTGCCATCGCCGGCATCAGCATGAAGGCGCCTGAGACGGCATCGACGTCGGTGGTCACTCCTGCGGGCAGATGCCCCATCGTGTACCAGCGCGCGCGACGCCCCGGGATCACCCGGTCGAGGCCGGTGAAGTAGCACGCGAGGGACCACAGGGTGGGGAATCCGCGCCTGCAACGACGGTCCATGTGCCCGTGGCCATCGACCAGCCGGGGCGAGAGCACGCCGATGCGCGAATCCGCCCGCATCGCATGAAGGCACGCGGCGAGGGCCCCGGGCGGCACGACCGTGTCGGGGTTGAGCACCAGCACCGCGTCGCCCGTGCATCGGGCTATTCCGACGTTGTTGGCGCGGGCGAAGCCGACGTTCTCGCCCAGTTCCACGACATCGACCCCTGCGAACCCGCGCGCAACCTCCACCGTGCCGTCACCGCTCGCGTTGTCGACGACAATGACCTGCAGGGAGAGGTCACGGCGATTCAGGTCGAGGCTCGCGAGGCAGTCCCGCAGCAGGTCGCCGCAGCGGTACGACACCACGACCACGCTCACCGCCGGACGGTTCGTCACGGCTTCCACGTGAACGGGATGCGCTGCGCGACCTCGTCGAGCAGCGGGGCCCCGCGATCGCGGTCGCTCACGTGGTGCGGGCCCCCCGGCCAGTCGATGCCGATGGCCGGGTCGTCGAAGCGGATGCTCATCTCATTGCCGGGGTCGTAGTACGCCGAGCACCGGTACACGACGTCGGCGACCTCCGAAAGCACCACGAAACCATGCGCGAACCCCACGGGGCAGTAGAGCTGGCGCCCCGTCTCGTCGTCGAGCTGCCACGATTCCCACCGGCCGAAGGTCGGGGAACCCCTGCGCAGGTCGACGACCACGTCGAGTATCGCCCCCCGCGCACACCGCACAAGCTTCGCCTGAGGATTCGGGCCCACCTGCAGGTGCATGCCCCGCAGTACTCCCCTGGCCGACCTGCTCTGGTTGTCCTGCACGAAGACGTCGGTGATGCCGAGGCTCGCGAGCTCGTCCTGGCGGTAGGTCTCCTGGAACCACCCACGGTCGTCCCCGTGGACTACCGGCTCGATCACGATGACCCCTGGAAGGGTCGTCTCCCGTGTCCTCATCCCTGCTCCCGCGTCGTGCCGTGCAGCCGGCGTGCCAGGCGCCGCACCTCGGCCGCGCCGCCCCTGATCATGCTCTGGTCGGTGTTGAAGTAGATGGCCTCATGTACCACGAGGCCGATGGCGGCCACGATGGCATCGACGGCGATGATCGCCATGCTGGAGCCGGAGAAGAAGACGAGCAGCACGATCTCGAGCACGGCGAGGCCCGCGACCGCCCACACGAACCGGTGGTCGCTGCGGGCCACATGGTGGTTCACCAACAGCAGCAGTGCGCCCAGCAGGGTGGTGGCGCCGAAGAAGGGCACCAGCAGCGACGCCGCATCCGCGTACTGGGAACCGAAGGCGATGGTCATTATCGGCTCGGCGAGGACCTCGGCCACGAGCATCGCGATGGCTCCGGCCACGAGCATCGCGATAATCCCGATTGCCAGGAACGAGCCCGTCTGTGCGTCGCGGGCATTGCGCTCTGCCACCCGTGGCAGGAGGACGAGCGCGAGGGCCTGCGGCACCACGAGGAGCGATTTTGCCACCACGCTCGCGGCCCCGAACAGGCCGGCCTGCTCACCGCCCATGCCCAGCTTGGCCGCCACGACATCCACATTCGTGAGGGCGGCGATGCCGATGAGCCCGGTCATCACTGCCGGCAGCGATCGCGTGAAGCCGCGCCACATATCGGGCGCGGGGTCGCTGGTCACCCGCAGGTCGCCACGTGTGAGCCACACCGCCCACACCGCTCCCACGGCGATGGCCCCGGCCACCGCCAGAAGGCTCGCGTCCGTGGTGCTGATCGGGACCACGAGCAGCAGGAGCAGCAGCGGCGCCCGCAGTACCCCGCTCGATGCGTAGCTCCATGCCAGGCCCGTGTAGCGGTTCTCGCCCTGAAGCGCGCCGCAGGCCACCAGCAGCGGCACGAGACCCACCGCGGACGCGTAGGTCAGGAGAAGGGGACCAACGGGCAGTGCAGTACCCGATGCGTCGATGAGGAGGGTTGTCGCCGCCGCCAGGACCGCGAGCAGCACGCCGACGAGGGAGCTGCGCCAGAGGGCGCGGCGGTAGGTGGCCATGGCGCTTGCTCGCTCCGCAGGCTTCGCCGCGGCGATGGTGCGGGCAGTCGACCATTGCAGGGCCACGAGCGGCAGCGACAGGACGACGATGACGCTCTGCAGAGCGGCGACGAGGCCATAGGCATCGGGCCCGAGCAGTCGCCCCGCGACGAGGTAGTAGACGAACACCCCGATGCTCCACGCGGCGATCGATGCGCCCACGACCATCGAGTTTCCGACGTCACCCCGCTGGTGCGTCACCGCCTCGCTCATGCGTTGGTCATCGCCGCCACTATCGCCAGATACCGCTCGGCGCAGCGGTCCCAACCGAAGCGCTCCGCCGCCCGGGCAGCGGCGGCCTCCCCCAACTTGCGTCGCCTCTCCGGGTCGTCGATGAGCCTGGCCAGCACCCCGGCAAGCGATGCGGGTGCCGCCGCCAGGGAGAACGTGGCGGCGGCGTCCCCCACCACCTCGAGGTTGGGGCCATGGTCGCTCACCACCAGCGGCGCCCCTGCTGCCATGGCCTCGATGATCACCGGGTGGGTGCCGCCAACCTCCGTGGGTGCGCACATCACGCCGCAGTTGTTCACCAGCTCGGCGTAACCATCGCCGAACACGTAGCCGGGGAACAGCACATTTTCGCTCGCGCCGGCCTTGAGGCCCGCGATGTAGTCGTCGGCGTAGGGGGCGTCTCCCACGATCACCAGGGGCCAGTCGGTGTCGAGCTTGGCGTAGGCGTCCACCAGCAGGTGGGCGTTGTTCTCGGGCACGAGCCTGCCCACGAACAGGATGTACTCGCCGGGTGTGAGCCCCAGCTCGCCGAGTGCCTGTGTCGTGCCGGGGTCGGGCAGGCTGGCGCCGTAGGGAATCGCCAGCAGCCTGCGGCCGAAGCGCTGCTCGTAGAGGTCGGCCACGCTCTCGGAGTCGGTCACCGCGATGGTGGCTGCGGCCGCCGACATGTGCTCGAACTGGCGGATGATTGCCTTCGCCGCGCGCGGCCACTTGGCGCGCTGGGAGTCCATGCCGTCGATCTGCAGGATGCTGGGCACGCCCGCCATGCGCGCGAAGGGCACCACGGGCGCGTTGCCCGCGATGAAGTAGATGGCCACGTCGGGCCGCTCCTTCGTCACCATGTGACCCGTGCTCACCGTGGTGTGGGCGAGGGTGTCGAGGTACTTGTTGCGGATGGTGGGCAGGTGCACCAGGCGGGCGCCGGCGTGCTCGTCGCGCTGCTCCGTCATGTGCGGGCGGCAGTACACCGTGACCTCGTGACCGCGCGCGGTGAACTCGCGGGCCAGGTTCTCGACGGCGGTCTCGAAGCCGGAGTACGCGGCGGGGATGCCGCGGGTGCCGATGAGGGCGATCTTCACGCTGTCCTCCTCAGCGCCGCCCACGCGGCCTCGCCCATCGCCACCTCGCTGAACTCCGCCGCCTGCTGCACCCCGGCCTTCCTCAGCCGCTCGTGCTCGGCCGGCTCGAGGGCGGCCTGAATGGCAAGGGCCAGGGCGTTGGGGGTCGGGTCGGTAGTGATGGCCCCGTCGCCGGCCACCTCGGGCATGGCCCCGCGGTTGCTGGCCACCACGGCCGCGCCGCAGGCCATGGCCTCGAGTATCGGCAGGCCGAAGCCCTCGTACAGCGAGGGCACGCACACCACCGCGGCGGCGCGGTAGAGGTCGGCCAG
>CAMCDF010000090.1 GCA_945873475.1 Bifidobacterium breve
GCGGCCCGCGAGCGCGGCGAGAGCATGACGATCGGCTTCGGCAGCCAGATCCGCTCGTATGTGATCCACCCGTATTCGATGGTGAAGGACCTCCGCACGGGCCACGAGACCGGCAACACCCAGGCGGTCTTCGACGGCGCACTCGACCCATTCATGAGGGCCGAGCTCGAGCGCCGGGCGAAGGGCCTCGCCGTGGTGGGGGAGGACTGATGCGCGCACTGCTGGTGGTGGGCTCACGTCACGGCGGCACCCGCGAGATGGCCGAGTGGGTGGCCCGCGGCCTGCAGGGCGGAGGTGTCGAGGTCGACCTGCACGACGCCGACGATGCGCCCACCCCCGAGGGATACGACCTCGCGGTGGTCGGCGGGGCCGTCTATGCCGCCCGGTGGGTGGAGAACGTGCGCGAGTGGACCCGCGCGAACTCCGACGCGCTCAAGGCCATGCCCTGCTGGATCTTCTCGAGCGGCCCGGTTTCCGGCCCCCCGTTCCCGTCTGACGATGAATCGGTGCAGTACGGCCGCCTGCTCGAGTGGACCGACGCCCGCGAGCACCGCTGCTTCCCGGGCCGCATCGACACCCCGAATCTGCGCGCGCGCGAGAAGGCCATGTGCCTGACCTTGCGCGTGAAGGAGTGCGACTTCCGCCCCGAAGACGAAATCGTCGCCTGGGGCACGAAGATCGCCGCGGAGGCCACCACCGCCTGACCCCGGTGACAGGCACCCTGTCCACAGGGTGCCTTTTCCCATGAGCGCGACGGTTTTGGTCGTTTCGGGGCGTGGGCGTCACAGAACCGTGTGCACGTTCGGGTGGATTCACCCGCGATACCTGTAAGGGGTGTTGCAGGTCCCCCGGTCCGGGGGGAGGGGCGAGTGCCGTGGCGGCGAAACCCGACCCGGTAACGAGGATCCGAACCCGATCTGGAGTTTCGACATGAGCGACGGCCCCGACAGCGGTCGGCCGACATTCACGTTGGTTGAAGTGCCCGACACCACGCCGGTCGATCCGGACATGGCGCCCATGTTCAGCGCGCCCGTCCAGGACGGCAAGCGGCGCAAGGGCGACATCTTCCGGCCGGGACCCGGACCGATGGTGGAGTTCCGGAACGTCGTCAAGACCTACGACGGCAACTCGCGCGGCCTCGATGGCGTGTCGCTGGGCATCGGCACCGGGGAGTTCGTGTTCCTGGTGGGCCCTTCGGGCTCGGGCAAGTCGACCTTCATCCGCCTGATCATCCGCGAACTGCGCCCCACGAGTGGGTCGGTGACCGTGGGCGGCCGCGATCTGGGCGAGCTGCGCCGCAGCAAGGTGCCGTACCTGCGCCGTGCCATCGGGTGCGTGTTCCAGGACTTCCGCCTGCTGCCCGACCGCACGGCGGCCGAGAACGTGGCGTACGCCCTGCAGGTGACCGGCCACAGCCAGAAGGAAGTGCGCCGTCGCGTGCCGGAGATCCTCTCGCTGGTGGGCCTGGACGACAAGTTCGACCGCCTTCCGCGTGAGCTGTCGGGCGGCGAGCAGCAGCGCGTGTCCATCGCCCGCGCGCTTGTGAACCACCCGCGCCTGCTCATCGCCGACGAGCCCACGGGCAACCTCGACCCCGAGACCTCGCTGGGCATCATGGACCTGCTGCTGCGCATCAACCGCACCGGCACCACGGTGCTCGTGGCCACGCACGACCAGCACACCGTCGACCGCATGCAGATGCGCGTGATCGCCCTCGAGGCGGGACGCGTGGTGCGCGATGAGGAGTCGGCCGGCTACCACGAGGACACCGGGGAGGTCCTGGCATGAGGATCGGAATGTTCTTCCGCGAGGCCCTGCGCAGCATCCGCGCCAACGCCGCCATCTCGGTGGCCGCCACGGTCACGGCGCTCATCGCCGTGTTCATCCTGGGCGCCTTCATCCCGTCGTTCATGTACGTGCGCTCTGCGGTGGACGCCCAGACCGCCAAGGTGGACGTTGACGTCTACATCGCCGACACCGCCACGGTGCCGCAGGTGAACGCCCTGCGCGAGAAGCTGGACGGCCTGCGTACCGACGGCACGGTGGCCGCGGTGACCTATGTGTCGAAGGACGACGCCCTGCGCATCATGAAGGAGCGCCTGCGCGACCCGTCCGTGCTCGACGAGCTGCCCAGCAACCCGCTGCCGGCCAAGTTCAACGTGCAGCCCACCGAGGCCGAGAACGCCGACGTCATCGTGGCCGCGGTCACGAACGACCCCGCGCTCGATCCCACCGAGGGCATCGTGTACCCCGAGAGCACGGCCGACCGCCTGCTGACGGCTGCGAAGTTCGTGCAGTGGGCCGGGTTCGTGCTCATCGGAATCCTTCTGCTGGCCGCTGTTCTGCTGATCGGCAACACCATCCGCCTCTCGATCTTCGCGCGACGCCGCGAGGTCGAGGTGATGCGCCTGGTGGGGGCCACCAACTGGTTCATCCGCTGGCCGTTCATGATCGAGGGCGTGATCTGCGGCCTCGTCGGGGCCGTCGTGGCCGTCGGAATGCTGTGGGGAATCAAGGTCGGCGTGGTCGATGCCTGGGCCGCGGGAGCCGACACGGCACTCACCAAGACCGGTTCGGCCGCGGGCACCATCGCGTTCCCGCTGCTCACCGTGGTGCTGGTGGGAGCAGGCGCCCTGCTGGGCGCCGTCGGCAGCGGCATCACGCTGCGCCGCTTCCTCAAGGTGTGATGGGTTCCGTGGCGGCGGTCCCCCACGGGGCCGCCGCCACGACGCCCTAACATCGGCGCGTGCCGTCTCCGCCCCGATCCCGTCGCGTTGCCATCGTGGCCGGCATCATCGCCGTTCTCGTGGCGGTGTTCGTGCTGGGCGCAGTGGTGGGCGCCCCCGTGCGCGACACGGTGCTGCCGTCGCAGGCGTCGCTGTCAGATCAGGTGACCGACACCATCGTCGACCGGTTCGATGGGAAGGTCGACCGCGCAGCGCTGGATCAGGCAGGCGCAAAGGCCATCGCCGATGCCGTGGGCGACCGCTGGACCACCTACTTCACGCCGGAGGAGTGGGCGTCGCTGCAGCGGGCGACAGGGGGTCAGTACACGGGCATCGGCGTCACCATCGGGTCCACGGACGACGCCCTGTTCATCCGCGAGGTCTACGCGGGCAGCCCCGCGGCCCGTGCCGGCCTGAAGGCGGGGGAGAGCATCGTGGCCGTGAGCGGGGTTCCGGTGTCCAGGAGGGGCCCGGTGAAGAGCCGCAACGCCATGCTCGGCAAGCCGGGCACCGACGTGGTGCTGAAGGTGCAGTCACCCGGCGGAGGCACCCGGTCGGTCACCGTGACGCGTGGCGATGTGACCGTGCCAATGGTGCAGGCCCGCATGGTCACCGCCCCCAACGGCACGAAGGTTGCCTACATCGAGCTCGACCGCTTCGAGAAGGGTGCCGGCGAGCAGGTGCGCCAGCAGGCCATGCGCCTGATCGGCGACGGCGCGAAGGGCGTGGTGCTCGACCTGCGGGGCGACCCTGGCGGGCTGCTGGGCGAGGCCGTGGCGGTATCCGGCGACTTCCTCGAGCCCGGCAAGGTTGTGGTGAGCACCAGCGGGCGGGCGTCACCCACCCGCGAGCTTAAGGCCGATGGCGATCCCATACCGGCGGACATCCCCGTGGCCGTTCTTGTGGACGGCGCCAGCGCCAGCGCGTCGGAGATCGTCGCCGGGGCACTGAAGGACTACGGCCGGGCGGTGGTGGTGGGCCAGCCGACGTTCGGCAAGTCGAAGGTGCAGGTGACCCAGCCGACCAGCGACGGCGGCGCCGTACGCGTGACCAGCGCCAGCTACCGCACTCCGAAGGGCACCGACATCGGCAACGGGGGCGTGAAGCCCGACGTGCGGGCTGAGGACGCCCCCGGCACCGAGGCCGACGAGGCCCTGGCGGCTGCCCTTGCCGCACTCGTGCGCCAGGGTGGCTAGACGTATGGCCCGCGGACGCACCGGCGCCTCGTTCGTGGCGCAGATGGTTCCTGCCGGTCGCGGCATGGCCGCCAGGCCGGCGTTCGAGATGGGCCCGGAGGTTCCGCTGCTGAAGGCGCGCCGAGGCGACGCCCGGGTGGGCGACCTGGTGACCGCGCGCCTGAAGGGCGGTGGCTGCGAGGTGACCGCCGTGCATGGCCCGGTGAACATGGCGGGCGCCGCCATACGGGCGCTCATCGCCCACGAGGGGCTGGGGCGCGGCTTCGGGCCGAAGGCCCGCGAGGAGGCCCAGGAGGCCGCGCGCACCCGCGACCGCGCCGATCAGGGCCGCCGCGACATGCGCGACCAGCGGGTGATCACCATCGACCCCGAGGGCGCCAAGGATCACGACGATGCCATCGCGGTTGCCGCCGAGGGCGATGGCATTCGCCTGTGGGTGCACATCGCCGACGTCAGCTGCTTCGTGCCGGCGGGTGGCGCGATCGACCGCGAGGCCGAACGCCGCGGCTGCTCGGTGTACCTGCCCGGCACCGTCGACCCGATGCTGCCCGAGATCCTCTCCAACGACGTCTGCTCGCTGCGCCCGGATGAGGACCGCAAGGCGCTCACGGCGCACATGCTGGTGATGCCCGATGGCTCGGTGACATCCGAGGGCTTCCATCGGTCGCTCATCCGGTCGGCCCGCCGCCTCACCTACCCCGAGGTGGATGCCTTCCTCGAGGGCCGCGCGGGCCTGGGTGACGACGTCATGGAGTCAGACGTGGGCCTGGCCATGGAACTTGCCCGGCGCCTCAGGGCACGGCGTATGCGGCGTGGGGCGCTGGACATCGTCACGTCCGAGCCCCGCTTCCACTTCGATGGCGACCACATCGCATCGGTCGAGATGGAGACCCAGACCGACTCCCACAGCCTGATCGAGGAGTGCATGATCGCGGCCAACGAGGCCGTGGCCAGGTTCCTCATCGCAAAGCACGTGCCCACCATCTACCGCGTGCACGGCGACCCCGAGCAGATGGCCATCGAGGAACTGTGGGCCAGGCTTGAGGCGCTGGGCATCGCCGTGCCGCCCCTGGCCGAGGGAATGCTCACGTCGGACCAGCGGCGCGAGGCCGCGGGCGTGGCCGCGCACGCCATACGCCTGCAGGTGGAGCGCACGGGGGAGGGGGGCGCGAGCCTGCCCTACATGGTGCTGAGGTCGCTGCAGAAGGCGGTGTACCGCCCCGATGAGACATCCCACTCGGGCCTGGCCAGCCCCGCGTACCTGCACTTCACATCACCCATCCGCCGCTACCCCGACCTGGTGGTGCACCGCGCCCTGGTGCACGCGCTGGGCCTGGGCGAGCCCGCGCCGGACGCCGCCATGCTGCCCGAGGTCGCCCGCGATTCCTCAGACCGCGAGCGCGACGCCACAGACCTCGAGCGCCGAGCCGACCGCATGTGCCTGGCGTACCTGCTGATCCAGACGCTCACGGGCGACGACTGGGATCGCCCGCGTGACGGCGAGGTGACCGGCATCGGCATGTCGGGCGTGTTCGTCACGTTCGACGGTGTGTTCGACGGCTTCATGCCCTTCCGGCGCATGCCCGACGACCACTACGTGCCCGACGAGGCCGGGGTGGAGGCCGTGGGCGAGGACACCGGCCGGCGCATCCGTCTGGGCGACCCCGTGCGGGTGCGCGTGCACGATGTGGAGGCCCTGCGTGGGCGCGTCACCCTCGAGCCCGCGGGCCACCAGCGCCCCCGGCGCTAACCTCCCGCGCCCATGGGAAAGTCGGGAAAGAGCAAGGGCGGGGCCAAGGCACCCGCCCGCAAGGACATCGCGCAGAACCGCAAGGCCCTGCACGAGTACGAGATCCTCGATCGCTACGAGGCGGGCATCGCCCTCACCGGCACCGAGGTGAAGGGCCTGCGCGAAAGCGGCGCGATGATCCGCGAGGCCTACGCCCAGGTGATCGACGGCGAGGTGTTCCTCGTGGGCGCGCACATCAGCGACTACGGCCCCGCGGGCGGGCGCGGGCACGACCCCCAGCGCACCCGGCGCCTTTTGCTGCACCGGCGCGAGATCGACAAGATCGCCGGCAAGCTGGCCGAGAAGGGCGTCACGCTCATCCCGCTGCGCATGTACTTCAACGACGACGGACGCGCGAAGATCGAGCTGGGTGTCGGCCGCGGCCGAACGCAGTACGACAAGCGCGTGGCCATCAAGGACAAGGAGATGAAGCGCGAGCTCTCGCGGGCGAACGCACGCCGGGGCCGCGGCTGACCAGCCGCGCCCCCGGCGACCACCTCACTTCTTGGTGAACGACATGGTGGACTGCCTGACGCCGACCACCACGCGAGTGCCGTCGTCCAGCGTGACCGAATCCAGGTCGTCTCCCTCGACGTACTTCTCGTACCCCTCGGACCAGCCCAGCACCGCGCCCGCGTTGTCGTTGGCGCCGAAGCTCACGCGGATGCTCCAGGGCAGGGCCGGGCTCTTGCCTTCGACCGTCCACTTGAGGTCAACCGGGCCCCGGAGGTTGGGGGCGCCCTTGAACGTCACGTTCAGCGGGGTGCCGTCGCCCGGCAGGACGGTGTCGAGCAGCGTCGGGTTGGCGTCGCCGCTGAACAGGGGCGTGCCGCTGTCACCTGCGGTGCAGGTGTTCTCGGCGTCGAGGGTCACGTCGTAGCCGGATGTGTTCCTCACCGTGAGGGGGGTGGCCACGGCACCGGCGATCTCCGGGCAGGCGGTCGCCGCAGCCTTGGTGGTACCGGCGTCGGTGCTCGCGGAATCCGAGCTGCCGCATCCGACGGCAA
>CAMCDF010000091.1 GCA_945873475.1 Bifidobacterium breve
GGCGTGGTCGTCGAGCGGGTTGGGGAAGAGTGCCTTCGCGTGCTCATCCGATTCCCACACCCCGAGCAGGTAGCGGGTCATGTCATCGACAGCTGCGCCTGGTGGGCTCTCGGCCAGCCAGTCAGCCAGCGAATCGGGCCCACCGCGGATCGCCCCAGCCGCGGCCTGCGCGACATCGCTGCCACCCTCCCGGAGGGCCACGGCCACGGCGGCACGCACCTGCTCATTGATCTCGATGTCGCCGGAGCGCTCATTGCCGGGCCCGTGGAACCCGAGTGCGAGCAGGCGCGCCGCGTAGGCGTCGAGCACGTCGCGGAGGGCCGGGTACTCGCTCAGGAGCACCCGCGGCGACTCACCCTGATCGATGCTCAGCAGGTACGGCCTCCCGGGGTCGAACCCCGGCAGCCGCAGCGATCGGACCTCGCGCAGGCCCATCTCGCCGACCAGGGCACGCCGCTCGGCGATGTTCCAGTACGCGACGCCGATGCCGGCGTTGTCGATCACCTCGCAGGGCGCCTGCGCCGGCATCGTGTTCCAGGCGTGGGTGATCGCCTCGGAAGTCGGAGCACCATCGGCCCACAGTGCGGATGCCATGTGCACGAGGGGCTCCCCGGCGGCTCCAGTTGCGGCGAGCCACCCGCCGTCGAACGCGGACATGCCTGCGAGGTCCGCAGCGCACGGCGTGCGGCCGTCGTCGGGTAGCTGGAGGAACCGGGCCGTCACGCCGATCGCCCCGTCGGGTGGCTCCGGCAGCGGCGCCAGCACCAGTGTGTCGGGCGCCAGAAATGTGACGCCCGACCCGGCGGTGCGCAGCAGCCACGCGCAGAGCGCGGGGGCCAGGGCCATCCGGAGATGCTCCGGCTGCAGCGTCAGTTGCGCCAGGGCGACCTGATCGGGGTCGAGCCCCAGGTCGTGGGTCCCGACCCCGTTCCCCACAGGTGACACCGGCGCGGGTGACCCGTCAATCGCCGGCAGGCTCAGTACGTGCAGCGTGGCGTCCGGGTGGTGGCGCCCCAGGTCGGCCGCCAGGCATTGGGCCAGGGGCACCTCGCCCGCCCGCACGATGGTGGCAAAGCCCGCGCCCATCACAGATCAGCCCGTGGCCGCAGGGACGTGATCGGCGTCCAGCACCCAGTGCCCGGATATCGCCGCCGGGCCAACGCCCGGGTCGCGGGCGTACACCGCGAACGATGCGGCGCGGTCGAGCCAGTGGTACACGGTGGACTCATCCTGCGAGTGCACTGCGACGGTGACGTCGAACGTGCCCTCGTGCAGGGCGAGCGAGGGAATCGAGAAGCGGATGCGCGCGCGGCCGTGGATGGTGTCGAGCGGGAACTCCGACAGCCGGGTGTTGGTGCCGAACACCAGGGTTCCGTCGCCCAGGGTGATGCTGATCCCCACGCTGGGCGTGGCCACCGGTTGCGGTGCCCTGATGAGAATCGCGATCTCCGCCGGATCCCCCGACATCAGGCTCGTGGTGGGTTTGCCTGACGACAGCACCTGGACGTCCTCGACCACCGCATCGCCCGTCCCCCACCCGCGCGGCGCCCCGTCGATCGGCAGCGCCAGCCCGTCATCCGCTGCCGGGGCCTCCACGGTGACGGCGGGGGCAGCGGTGTCGGCCGCCAGCAGTCGGTGGTAGCGCTCCATCACCTCGTGTGGCTCGCCGTCCATCAGGATCTTGCCGCCGTCGAGCAGGATGGCCCGACTGCACACATGCTCGACCGCGTTGGGGTCGTGGGACACGAAGACCAGCGTGCCGCCCCGTCGACGGAACTCGTAGATGCGCCCCATGCACTTGCGCTGAAAGGCCTCATCCCCCACGGCAAGAACCTCGTCCAGGAGCATGATGTCTGGCTCCACGTGCGATGCCACGGCGAAGGCCAGGCGCATCTGCATGCCGCTCGAGTATGTGCGCACGGGCATGTCGATGAACTCGGCCAGGCCGGCGAAATCGACGATCTCGTCCAGGCGCTCAGCAACGTCGCGATCGGACAGCCCGTGGATGGCGCCGTTCATGAAGACGTTCTCGCGTCCCGTGAAGTCGGGGTGGAAGCCCGCCCCGAGCTCGAGCATCGATGCCACCGAGCCACCGGCCTCCACCGTGCCGCCGTGCGGGGGGATGATGCCCGCGAGCAGCTTCAGCAGGGTGCTTTTGCCCGACCCGTTCCGTCCCACGATGCCCACGGCCTCGCCCGGGCGGATCTCGAACGAGACATCATCCAGCGCCCACAGCTCCGTGTAGCTGGTGCGCTTGCGGCGGATCAGGAGTTCCTTCAGGGTCGTGCCCTTCTCGTGCACCACCTTGAAGCGACGCGATGCGTGCGTCACCCGCATGCCGCCCCGCGCCAGGTCGCCGCTCACAGTTCCACGGCCATCTCGGGCTCGAGCCGACGGAACAGCAGCCAGCCCGCGATCAGGGCGACAGCGGCGGCCACCACGCAGTAGATGGTGTCCGCCGGGCTCGGCCAGGTGCCGAAGAAAAGGGTGTCCTGCACCGCGATGACGAATGGTGAGATCGGGTTCGCCCAGTGCAGGATGGCGATGATGGTCTCGTGCTGCTGCGCGGCTGCGGGCAGGGTGTCGTACGTGTAGAAGATCGGCGAGATGAAGAACCACGGCACGCCGATGGCCTGCAGCACGTGCTCGACATCACGGAAGTACACGTTGACGGCCGACAGGATGAGCCCGAGCCCGATGGTGAGCGCGAAGGTGAGCGCCAGGAAGACGGGCAGGGCGATCAGCGGCACCAGCGAGCCGGTGGTCTGCCAGATGCACAGGGGCAGGGCGATCACCAGCATCACGAGGGCGATGACGGCGTTCGCCGAAATCGCTGCCGCCGGGATGATGGCCCGGGGGAAGCGCACCTTCGTGACCAGCGACGCATTGGCGATGAGGCTCTGCGAGCCCACGGAGATGCCGCCGAAGAAGAGCGACCACACCATCAGGCCCACGAACAGGAACAGGGCGTAGTTCGGAATGGGGGTGCCGAACAGGAACTTGAAGACCACCCAGTAGGCCGCCACCACGAGCAGCGGATTGATGAGGGTCCACCCCAGCCCGAGCGCGGATGCCTTGTACCGCTGGCGCATCTCTCGCCGGGTGAGGTTGCGGAAGAGCGGTCCGGTGCGGATGAGGGAGTCGCTGGTCGCCACCGGGTGAGTCTAATTCCCCCGTGCGATGACGAGTTCCACCGCGTGTTCCGCGATGCGATGCGCCATGTCGGTGTTGACCGGGGCGCCCAGCGACCGCGCAAGCTCAGGGTGGTGCGCCACTTCATCCCAGGCGGTGGCGGCCTCCGACGTGGTGGACCCCCGCAGGAACGGGCGGGCGGTGTTGTCGACGACAGCCAGCAGGGCGTCGGGCGCAGCCGCGTGGGCCACGCGTGCCGTGGCCGCATCTGTCACCACGATGGCGTCGGCCACCGTGAGGTGCGCGCGCTGCACCCGGCCAAGGAGTCCCCTGCTCGTCACTACGGCCACTCGCGGGGCTGGGTCGTCTGCGCGCCACGGGCTGGGTCCATCGACACCGATGGCGATCGTGGCGGTGAGCACGCCGGCCAGCGGGTGCTGCTCGATCGCCTGCGCCACTGCGAGCCGATCGCGCGCGTCGTCGGCGGGCGACACCCGGACGGTCAGCATTCCGCGAGGTCCCTCACGAACGCCCGAAGATGATTGGCTGTGGCGGACGGGGAGTGCATGGCCAGCTGTCGGGTTCGGCCCTCGGCGAAGCGCTCCGTCATGCGGCCGCTCGTGGCTAGCAGCACTGCTTCTGCCGCGAGCGATGGCTGCAGGCTGTCGATGAGCAGGCCGCCATGCCCGAGGGTCTCGGGTACCGCGCCCGCGGCCAACGCCACGATGGGCAGGTCGTTCGCCATTGCCTCGATGATCGGCACGCAGTAGCCCTCGTGCTGCGAGAGGCACACGAAGATGTCCGCATCGGCGTACTCGCCGGCGAGAACGGAATCGTCGACGGCTCCGAGGAACACCACGTGGTCGTCCACCTCCAGCTCAGCCGCCAGTCGCCTGCATCGCTCGAGGTAGGGCCGGCACGCCCCCCATCCGCCGACCAGCCGCAGTTCGGCGTTGACGCCACCCTCCCGCAGGGCGGCGAGCGTGAGGATGAGGGCGTCCTGGCGCTTGTTCGGGATTCCCCGCCCCACGAACAGCATGCGCAGCGTCGTGTCCCCGGGGGGTCGGCTGCGTTTACGGCGGGGGATCTGCCCCCGCAGAATGCCGATGACGGTTGGGTCGGTGTACCCGGCGTTCCGAAGCTCACCGGCGTTGAAGGCGGAGTCGGCGCCCGCGATGGCAATGCGTGGCGCCATGTCCTCGAGGCCGGCGATGCCCGTCTGGCACTGCAGGGCAACAGCCGGGGCGTCTCTCCACAGCAACTCGGGGGGCGTGACGTTGTGGTGGTGCATCCCGACGCGGTCAGCGTGGTCGAGGGCCATGTCGAACGCAGGGCTGTCGATGGAGTAGTGGATGATCGCGCGATCACCTGGAGCCGCGACATCGGGCCAGCGGTGATGCTTGATCACGCGGTGGGCTACGGCCGAGGAGATGTGCGAGCGGTCCGCGAAGATCTCCGACCGGAAGCCCATTCCGCGGATCACCCGCTGTGCCGCCAGCGCGTGGTTGGTGATGGCATCCCAGGGAGCGGCCCCCCCGAGCACCTGGTGCATTCCCGGCCGCGCGGTCACGACCAGTCCTCCAGCGCCCCGAGAAAACGTTCGCGCACGGCGCTCCAGGCGAAGCGCGTGAGGGTGTACTCGCGTCCGGCAAGGGCGAGCGCGTCGATGATGCCGGGTGAGTCCTGCATCAGGCCAATGGCCTCCACGAATGATGGTCCGTCGCCGAACCACAGGCCGCCCCCCGATTGCTCGCAGTGCTCGCGCAGCACGTCGCTACGTTCGTTCACCAGCACGGGCGTGCCTGCCAGCCACGACTCGAACACCACCATGCCGAAACTCTCGAGACGCGAGGGCTGGATGAGCACGCTCGCCCCGGCGTATGCCAGCGCGCGATCGTGCTGTGGCACGAAGCCGAGGTCGATCACGTGGGGAGCGATGTCAGGTGGCGGCTGTGAGTCGCCTGTGCCCATGAGTGCCAGCGCGCGGGGGCTCTCCACCTGCTCTCGGTACAGGCGGTAGTGGTCGTACATCTCACCAACGCCCTTGGCCAGTTCACGGCGCCCTGCGTACAGCAGGTACCCGGCCTCGGCGCCGTGGCGGTCGCAGAACTCGCGCACGGTGGCGGGATGGGGGATCGGTTCGTCATCGAACCCGCCCCCGACGACGACCGGGCTGTTCCGGGGTCGCATCGTCCCGCCGCGGTGCGCGTGGAGCATGCGGTCGAGCAGCCGCGCCTCACCGGGTGCGTTCAGCATCAGTCCCCGGGCGGAGCAGAGGCTGTCGAGCACCGCACCCTGTCGCGCGTGGTGCTCGTCGTGCAGGCAGGGGACCAGCACCGTGCGGTCGGGGTCGGCCACCGTGGCCCAGAACGATGTTCCGAACAGATATGGCATGGCGACGACCCACTGGTACTCGGGGATAGCCGTGATGATCCCCGGCGACCACACCGAATCGGCCATCCAGGCCACCTGCTCGCCGTACGGCAGCCGTGCTCCGCGGTCTATCGCGGCATGCCGCACCGAAAAGGCCCCGGCGTCGCGGGGGCCCACCGGGAAGCGCCGCACGCGGATTCCGCCCTCCACGGACTCGCCTGGCGGCAGGGCATCGGCCCACGTGAAGTGGTCGACGGCGCACGTCGTGAGCACATCCACCGGGGTTCCGTTCGCCGTGAGGTTCTCGGCCAGCAGCCTGCAAAGCGTTTCGGCGCCGCCGACGACGGATGACCCATACCGCGGGGCGATGAACGCGATTCGCGCCCCGGGCGTCACCCGCCGCCCGGGTCCTTGCCGGCCTTGAGCGCCTCGACCTCGGCGCGAAGCACGGCGACCTCCTGCGCGAGCTCAGAGACGTACGACAGCAGCATGGCGTTGAAGCGACTCTGCTGGTCGCCCATTCCGATGAGCGGCTGGCTGGTGGCCCGGCTGAGGCCGGACTTCACCTTCGTCACCACGGTTCCCACCCCGCGCTTGGTGGACTGCGCCAGCTGGAAGTCCGGCATGACGTCCACGTGCCGTGCAACCTCCGCCAGATCGGCGGCTCCGTACGGCTCGACTCCCGACGTGGGCGAGGGCTCTGCCAGCGCGTCCAGCGAGTACAGGCCCGCGGCCTTCTTCTCGGCCACGCGCCGGCGCACCTCATCCATGAGGGCCTCGACATCGGGATTCGGCGGACTTCCTGGTGACGTCATGCGCGCATCTTGCCTGCTCATGCGGATGCACGCGCGGCCACGGGTGCCGTCGGTACGCTGCGGCTCGTGCGCGCTCTCATCACAGGAATGACCGGCTTCGTCGGCGGCCACCTCGTCCGCTCCCTCCTTGCCGACGGCTGGCAGGTGCACGGAACCCTGCTCACGTTCGTCACCGAGACCCCACCGCCCGGCACCACCGGAACACCCGTGGACATCACCGATGCCGACGGCATGGCGGCCCTCATGGACGATGTGCGCCCGGCCGCCATCTTCCATCTGGCCGGCGCGGCA
>CAMCDF010000092.1 GCA_945873475.1 Bifidobacterium breve
CCTCCGATGAACAGCCATTCATCCTCATCGCCGAGGATGAGCCGAATATCGCCTCCTTCGCGAAGATGTATCTCGAGGCGGCGGGCTTTCGCGTGGACATCGCCGAGCGCGGCGACGTTGCCCTCGAGCGCATCGAGGCAGAGCGCCCGGACCTGCTGCTTCTCGACCTGAACCTGCCCGGGGTCGACGGCTTCGAGGTGACGCGGCGCATCCGCCAGGGTGGCGGCGCGATGCCCATCCTCATGCTCACCGCCCGGGACGACGCCGTCGACAAGGTGGTCGGCCTCGAGCTGGGGGCGGACGACTACGTGACCAAGCCGTTCGACCCGCGCGAGCTCGTGGCACGGGTACGCGCGGTGCTGCGGCGATCCGACGGATCGACCGACGAGGCCGACCCCGACCTGCCGCCCGTGCTCGAGGTGGACGACCTTCGCATCGAGGTCGGCCCGCGCGAGGTCTTCGTGGGCGACCAGGAGGTCGCGCTGACCCCCAAGGAGTTCGACCTGCTCACCGCGCTGGTGCAGGCGCGGGGGCTGGTGCTGAGCCGCGAGCAGCTGCTCGAGAAGGTGTGGGGCTACACCTTCCTGGGCGACAGCCGCACCATCGACGTCCACGTGCGCCAGCTGCGACGCAAGCTCGGTGATGCCTGCCCCATCGAGACCGTGTGGGGCACCGGCTACAAGGTTCCGGCCCGGCGGTGAACACGCCGCCGGCCCGCCGGCGGCCGTGGGCCAGCCTGTCGGGGCGCGTTGCCCTGGGCGCGGTGGCAGGGCTGATCGTGGCGGCCGTGCTGTTCGCGGCCATCGCCGTGTCGCTCATCCGCGGCGAGGCCACCAACCAGGCTGTCGCGGAACTCGACCGCCAGGCCCGCGCCGTGGCGGGCCTCGTCTCCGAGCGCGCGGCCAACGCGCTCGCGACCGGCCAGGCGTTCAGCACCCGCGAGCCCATCGGCAACCTCGAGGAGCTCGCCGGCCCGAGCACGCGCCTCTACTACGTGGGCCTTGCGCTCTCGCCCGGGGCGTCCGACCCCACGGGCGGGCTGCCCGAGACGGTTGCCCGCGACCTCGACCCCGACCTGCTGGCGACCGACGGCTCGCAGGCCTTCGGCTTCACGCCCACGGGTGCCACCACGCCGACCTTCGCCGCGGCGGCACCTGTGACCGTGAACGGCAGGTATCTCGGTGCCATCGTGCTCACGCGCCCGCAGGCGGAGGTATCGGCCTCGTGGGGCGACGTGCTGGGGCCCATCGTCCTGGCCATCGTCCTCGGGCTCGCCGTGGCCGTGGCGCTGGTGCTGTGGATCACCCGCCGCGCCACCCGCCCGCTGCGCGACCTCGAACGTGCTGCCCGCCGCGTGGCCGAGGGCGACCTGCAGGCCGAGGTGCGGGAGGGCGGTGCCGAGGAACTCGACGCCGTGGCGCGGTCGTTCAACGCCATGGTGCGGCAGCTGGCCCGCAGGGACCGCATCGCCCGCGAGTTCCTGATGCGCGTCACCCACGACCTGCGCACCCCGCTCACGGCGATCCGCGGGCATGCGCTGGCGCTGTCCGACGGCGTGGTGCCCGAGAACGCCGTGCCCCGGTCCCTCGGGGCCATCGCATCAGAGGCCAACCGGCTCGAGGTGCTGGTGACCGACCTGCTTGACCTGGCCCGCATGGACGCCGACCGTTTCCGCCTGCACATCTCGCTGGTGAGCGCCGCCGATCCGATGCGCGCGGCGGTGGACGCCATGTCGTCCGCCGCCAACACGAAGGGCATTGCCATCGCGGACGACATCGCCGACCTCCCGGTCGTCACCACCGACCCCGACCGCGTGCAGCAGGCCATCGGCAACCTGATCGACAATGCCATCCGCTGGACCCCCGCAGGCGGCACCATCACGGTGTCCGCGCGCCCCGGCACCGATGGCGGCGTCGTCGCGATGGTGTCCGACACGGGGCCGGGCATCGAGCCCGACATGCGCGAGATGGTGTTCGAGCCCTTCAGGTCGGCCGAGACGCCCGACGGCAAGATCGGGTCCGGCCTGGGCCTGGCCATCGCCCGCCAGCTCATCCGCGCGCTGGGGGGCGACCTCACGGCCGGCGATGCACCCGGTGGCGGGGCGCGCTTCACGATCCACCTGCCGCCCGAGGCCCCCGGGCGAAACGACGAGGAGCCCCCGCCCATTGCGGACGGGGGCTCCCCGGGTACATCGCAGGTGCCGGTGGCCTAGCCCCCGGGCGCGTCCTCCGGGTGAGGCGCGAGGACGACGTCCCCACGCTCGCCGGTGCGCACGCGCACTGCGTCATCGACCGGGATGATGAAGATCTTCCCGTCCCCGGGCTCGCCCGTGTGGGCCAGCTCGAGGATGACGTCGACCGCGCGGTCGACGTCGTTGTCATCGACGACGATCTCCAGCTTCAGCTTCGGTCGCATGAAGATGGTGGTCTTGGCACCTCGGTAGCTCTCGGTGTAGCCACCCTGGCGACCGGATCCCTTGACCTCGCTGATCGACATCGAGGGAAGCCCCATGTCGGCCAGCCTGTTGCGGATCTCGTCGAACGCTTCGTGGCGGATGAACGCCTCGATCTTCTTCACGTTCGCCTCCTCCTATCCGGATGTGGTGGGTCGTGACAGCGAGGCCATGCCTGCGCTGTGCCGGGTGGCCTCCGGGAATGCCCCGGGGACCTCGATGAACTGCTCAGGGTACCCGTACATCCCGTGCTCCGAGATGTCGAGACCCGCCAGCTCCTCATCCTCGCTCACGCGCAGGCCCACGGTGTACTTGATCGCGAGGAACACGATCAGGGTCGCCGCACCGGTAAAGCCGATGGTGGCGGCGATGCCGTAGAACTGCACCCAGAGCTGCTCGGCGCTGCCGCCGAGGAGCAGGCCCTGGCTCACGCCGAGCTCGCCCAGACGGCCCTCCGTCGCGAAGAGCCCGATGGCGAGGGTGCCCCAGATGCCGGCGATGCCGTGCACCGGGATGGCCCCGATCGGGTCGTCGATGCGGATCTTGTCGAGCAGCACGACGATGGGCGGGGCGATGAGGCCGGCGACGAGGCCGATGACCACCGCTGCCCACGGGTCGACGAAGGCACACGGGGCCGTGATGGCCACGAGGCCGGCGATCGCGCCGTTGCCCATCTGCGAGACGTCCAGCGTGCGGAACACCAGCAGCGCACCGATGGTGGCGCCGATGACGCCGGCAGCAGCCGCGAGGTTGGTGTTCACGGCGATGTCCGCGAAGTTGAGCCCGACGGCCCCGAGCGTGGAGCCGGCGTTGAAGCCCATCCAGCCGACCCACAGGATGATCACGCCCAGCATGAAGAGCGGGATCGAGTGGCCGGGGATCGGCTGCGGCTTGCCGTCCCGGAACTTCCCTATGCGTGGACCGAGTACCAACGTTCCTATGAGTGCCGCTGTCGCACCCTGCAGGTGCACGATCGACGAGCCGGCGAAGTCCAGGAAGCCGTCCTGGTACAGCCAGCCACCGCCCCACGTCCAGTGGGCGACGATCGGGTAGATGAAGCCGGTGAACACCACCGCGAAGATGATGTAGCCGATGAACTTCGTGCGGTCGAGCATGGTGCCGAAGACGATCGCCAGCGACACCGCGCAGAACACGACCTGGAAGAAGAAGAACGCCTCGACGGGGATGTTGTAGGCCCCGATCGCGTTCATGAATGAGTTCAGGCCGAGCGAATTGGTGTCGGCCGCTGCATCGGTTGCGTTCAGGAACCAGCCCATCTGGCCCCAGAACCCATCACCGTCACCGAATGCCAGGGCGAATCCCGTCGCCCAGAACATCAGGATGGCGATTGAAAGGTTGATGACGATCTTGCCTGCCACGGCGCCGGCGTTCTTCATGCGCGACAGCCCGATCTCGAGCATCGCGAAGCCTGCCTGCATGAACAGCACGAGGATCGCTCCAAGCACCACCCACATCGAGTTCACCGCGATGTCGGTGGGCGTCGGGCCCTCCTCGGCTGCCGCGGCCAGGCCGGGTACGCCAAGCAGCAGGAGTCCTGCCGCCACGGACGTCATCCGGAGTGACCTCAGGCGCATGTGCGCAACTCCTTTGTTGAGTACACGGACCGGAGGCCACGACGTGGACCTCCCATTTCGCTGACGAGGCTATGTGCGCGGCGCGTGCCGCTCCTTGTGCAGTGGGATGAACTGCCCGTGCGGGCGTTCGCCCTCAGGCCAGAAGGGCGGTGAGGGCGCCCGAGAGGTCGGGCACCACCGCATCGGCGGCGTCCAGCACGTCGGCTCCATGCGCGCCGGTGGTCACGGCCACCACGCGCACGCCGGCGGCGCGGGCGGCGGCGATGTCGCGCGGGGTATCGCCCACCACCACGACCTCATGGTCCGCGTGCGAGCCGCCCGCCCGCTGCCGGGCGATGCGCACCAGGTCTGCGCGCACCTCGGAATCGCACCCGAAGCCTCCGCCCTCACCGAACCTGTGCCCGAGCCCGGCGGCGCCGACCTTGGCCCGGCCGATGGCCTGCAGGTTGCCGGTCACCAGCGCGATCTCGGCACCCTCGTCCAGCAGGCGGCCGGTCACCTCATCGGCATCGGGTGCGGCCACCGGCGACGGGTGGTTCGCGGCGATGGACTCATGCAGGGCCTCGGCCAGCGCGATCCATTCAGCGGTGCGCCGGTCGATGCCGGCGTCATCCACGCCGTGCCCGCGCAGCACCATGCGCGCGATCTCCCGATCGGTGCGGCCGGCCGGTTCGACCGCCCAGATGTCATCCGGCACAGCCGGCACCCCCCACACCTCGCGCATGGCGTCCACCATGGCGCGGCTGTGGCCCTCGGGACGACCGTGCAGGAGGGTCCCGTCGATGTCGAACAGCACGAGCACGGCCCTATCTTGCCGTGAGCGCGTCCTCCACTCCCGAGACCGGCTCCTCGGGCTCGGCGCCGATCACCTCGATGAAGCGCTCGGGGTACCCGAACATGCCGTGCTCGGAGATGTCGAGGCCCGCCAGTTCGTCGGCCTCCGGGGCCCGCAGCCCGATGGTCACCTTGATGAGCATGAAGGCAAGCCACCCGGTGCCGAAGGCAAACGCCGCGATGGCCACGAGGCCCACGAACTGCCAGCCCAGCTGGGTGAACCCACCGCCGTAGAGCAGGCCCGGGCGGCCGCCGAGCCGCGACGCGGCCTCGGACGTGGTGAAGATGCCCGCGGCCAGCACGCCCACGATGCCGCCCATGCCGTGGCCCGCGAAGACGCCGATCGGGTCGTCGATGCGCCGGCGGTCGATGAAGATGACCATGGGCACCATGACGGAGCCGGCGATGAGGCCGATAACCGCGCCGGCCCACGGCTGCACGAATGCGCACGGGCCGGCGATGGCGCCGAGTCCGGCGATGGCCCCGTTGCCCATCATGCCGATGTCGAAGGATCCCAGCAGCACGCGGCCCATCACGACCGAGGCCAGCACGCCGAAGGCGCCGGCGAGGCACGTGACCACCACCACCTGCCCGATCGGCTTGCCCGCCGCCCCCAGGAATGACCCCGCGTTGAAGCCCATCCAGCCGACCCAGAGGATCAGCACGCCGAGGATCGCCAGGGGCATGGAGTGGCCCGGGATCGGCTGTGGCTTGCCATCGCGGTACTTGCCGATGCGCGCGCCCACCACGATGGCCCCCGCCAGACCGGCGAAGGCTCCGGTCACGTGCACCACGCCTGAGCCCGCGAAGTCCTGGAAGCCGTTGCTGTAGAGCCAGCCGCCGCCCCACACCCAGTGGGCGACGATGGGGTAGATGAGACCCACGAAGAGGATCGCGAAGGGCACGTAGGTCACGAAGCGGGCGCGGTCGAGCATGGTGCCCCACACGATCGCCAGTGCCACCGCGGCGAACATGGCCTGGAAGAAGAACTTGGTGGCCTCGTCGATGCCTGAGTACGCCAGCGATTCCACGCCGTTCGCATTGCCGATCTCGAGGAACCACGCGGTCGCGCCCGCGAACCCGTTGCCGTCACCGAAGGCGATCGCGTAGCCGACGGCCCAGAACACCACCAGCGCGAGTGCGAAGTTCACGATGATCTTCGCGGCCACCGCGCCCGAATGCTTCATGCGCGAAAGCCCCATCTCGAGGGCGGCGAACCCCGCCTGCATCAGCAGCACGAGGCAACCGGCCACGATGACCCACACGGTGTCGACGGGCACGAAATCCAAGGGGTCCTCCGGGAATGGCGGGCTTCGGGGGCCCCTCTCCGGGGCCCCGACACGCTCGCACCGCCGCCCCTCGGCTCTCATGGCCGCATGTACAACCCCCGGAGGCCCATCATGTACATGGGGACAACCCCGCGCTCAGCGGGGGCGGCGGCTCCGGGCCCGGGCCACCGCGATGCCCTCCTCGACCGACGACACGCCGAGGGCGCTGAGCAGGGCGCTCACATCGGCGGGAACGGGCGCCTCGCCCGACACGATGGCCGCGGCAGCCATGAGGCGCACGCCGTCCCGGCCCGCGTCGATGCCCGCCAGGCGATCGCGGGTAATGCGCCGGTAGGTCGTGAGTACACGCCGATGGGTATTGCGCCCGTCCTTCGTGAGGCGCAGCACCACACCGCGGCC
>CAMCDF010000093.1 GCA_945873475.1 Bifidobacterium breve
CGCGCCCGCTCGATCATCGCCGCGCTGATGTCCACGCCCACCGAACGCTCGAAGAAGGGGGAGAGGGCACGCGTGACGCGACCCACTCCGCAGCCGAGCTCGAACGACGCCCGGCGCTGCAGCGGGAGGCCCAGCGACTCGCAGGCGCTGATGATGCGCGCGGCATCGGCTTGGCCCGTCGCGAGGAACGCATCGACGTCCCACTCGCCGTGCTTGGCGTCGGGGGCGCTGAGGATGGCGTACAGGGGATCGATCTCCCCGAGCGCCTCCCAGTCGCGGCGATGTCCGTGCAGGCTCCCCACGGGTCGACTGTACGCCCGGTGACGGCGCGCCGCAGCGCCCGCCCGCGCATGGCGGCCGGGCGCTGCAGGAGCGGAGGGGGAGGGATTTGAACCCCCGGGCCGGGGTTGCCGGCCAGTGGTTTTCAAGACCACCGCATTCGACCGCTCTGCCACCCCTCCGCCGCGCACCATACCGGCGCGCGCGAATCACTACGATGCCGCGCGGAGAGGTGCCTGAGTGGTCGAAAGGGGCCGCCTGCTAAGCGGTTAACCGGGGTCAACCCGGTTCGAGGGTTCAAATCCCTTCCTCTCCGCTTCCGCGCCACGTCACCGGCACGCGTCCGGTGGCGTGGCGCACCGCTGCCGTGGGGCCATCGGCTACCATGCCGCCAGTCAATTGAACGGCACCGAACCCGCACATAGCGACGAGCCCCAACCTCCGAGTAGGGGCGCCCGATGAGCACCGGGCTTCAGATCGTGCTCCTGTTCCTGCTCGTGGCGTGGACTGCGTTCTTCGTCGCGGCGGAATATGCGTTCGTGGCGTCGCGCCCTACCCGCATGCGCGAACTGGCCGAGCAGGGCAGCAAGCGCGCTGCGAGGGTCGCGGCGATCCAGGAGAACCCCACCAGGTTCATCTCGGCGATCCAGGTGGCCATCACCTTCGCCGGGCTGGCCATCGGTGCCGTGGGCGAGCCGGCCGTGCGCGGCCTGGTGGGCGATGCGCTCGATCCCCTCGGTTCGACCATCGGCACGGGCGTGGTCACCGTGATCAGCGTGGTGCTCGGCTTCGCGATCATCATCGCCATCACGGTGGTGCTCGGCGAGATCGTCCCCAAGGCCCTCACGCTTGCCCGCACCGAGGCGGTGGCGCTGGCGGTGGTGGGGCCCGTTCGGGTGTTCACGGCGGTGGTGTACCCGTTCGTGTGGCTGCTGGAGCGGCTCTCGGCAATGACATTGCGCCTGTTCGGCCTTCGCGGCGACATCCGCATGGGGCGCAGTCACACCGAGGAGGAGCTGCGCATGATCCTCGCCGCATCCTTCGAGGAGGGCGTGCTCGAGGCCGAGGAGACCGAGATGCTCTCGCGGGTCTTCGACTTCGCAGACACCGAGGTGCGCCAGGTGATGGTTCCGAGGCCCGACGTGGTGCTGCTGCCGCTCAGCGCCAGCGTGGCCGAGGCCGCCGGCATCGTGGAGGAGCACCCCTACACCCGGTATCCGGTGTACGGGGACGACCACGACGACATCCGTGGCGTGCTGCACATCCGTCAGCTGTTCGAGGCCGCAAGCCGCGGGGAGCACGACGCCTGGATCAGCGACCTGGTGCGTGATGTCCAGCGCGTTCCCGAGACAAAGGCGCTCGACGACCTGCTGCGCGACTTCCGCCGTTCGCAGAGCCACCTCGCGGTGGTCGTCGACGAGTACGGGTCGCTGGCGGGCGTCGTGACCCTGGAGGACCTCGTGGAGGAGGTCATGGGGGAGATCGAGGACGAGTTCGACGTTCCCGAGCGCGACATCGTGCGCACCGGGGGCGGCCAGGCGCTGGTCGCGGGTTCTGTGGCGCTCGAGGACTTCAACGACGCCTTCGGCACCGAGATCGACGACGAGGACTTCAACACGGTCGGTGGCGCCGTATTCCATGCCATGGGCCGCGTGCCGGAGGTGGGGGACACCGTGGCCAGCCACGGCCTCGAGTTCACGGTCATCGAGATGGATGGTTCGCGCATCGTGCGGCTGAGGGTGGACCCCATCGCCCAGCGCGCGCTCTGATACGGTGCCCGCCGCATCGCGCACGCGGTGCACACGCGCCAGTAGCTCAGTCGGATAGAGCGTCGGTCTACGAAACCGAAGGTCACAGGTTCGAATCCTGTCTGGCGCGCTCCGCGGACCCGCATCCCCCTCCGGCGCCGCGCGGCCGGGTGATAATCGGACCATGAGCCGAGTCGCCATCACGGCATTCGCGGTGTTCATGGCCTGGGCATCCGTGGCCGCTGCCGCCCCGACCCTGCAGTGGAGCCTCGTGGCAACCCGCCCGCACGATGCCGGGGCGTGGACGCAGGGGCTGGTGGCATACCGCGGTGAGTTGCTCGAGAGCACGGGGGATTGCTGCGACCCGGCCCGGCAGGAGTCGTCGGTGCGCCGCATCGACCCCCTGACCGGGCAGGTCACCTGGAAGCGGCAGATCCGGGGCCCGCAGTACACGGAGGGGCTTGCGGTGCTGGGCGGATACGCCTGGCAGCTCACGTGGATGGACAACGTCGCCTACAGGCTCTCCCTGCCGGGGCTCCGGCAGGTGCAGGCCATTCCGTACCCCCGGCAGGGCTGGGGGCTCACCAGCCACCGGGGCCGCCTCCTCGCGAGCGACGGCAGCGCCACCCTGCGATGGCTGTCCAGACCGCGGCTGCGGGTGACGCGATCGGTCGTGGTGAGGGACGGTGCCCGCCCGGTGTTCAACCTGAATGAGCTCGAGGTCGTGGGCCAGCACATCTGGGCGAATCTCTGGCAGGAGGACCGCATCGCGATCATCCGGCCGGGTGATGGGCGGGTGCTGGCCTATGTCGACCTGTCACCGCTGAGGCAGCGCCTCGGCCGACCGGGGGATGTCCTGAACGGCATCGCGCGTGACCCGGTGACGGGCGACGTGCTGGTCACGGGCAAGTTCTGGGACCGCATGTTCGTGATCCGACTCGACGAGCCGGTGCCGGCCTAGTCGACGATGCGCCAGAACCTCGGCTCGAAGGGCTCGGGGTCGCGCACCTGGTCGTGCACGGGGTCCATGTGCAGATGCCCCTCGACCTCGAGCCGCAGGAGCACGGCGATGAAGTCGTCGGCCGCGATGTCCACGCCGTCGCCCCGGACCCGCTCGAACAGGAACGCCTCGCGTACCGGCTCGCCCGATGCGCGCAGGTGCGCCGTGATCGATGCCTCGGTCTGCTGCAGTCGCTCGTCGCTCATGCGGCGATCGTAGCGCCGCCGGGCGGGGCGTATCCTCGCCACATGGAGTCCGCATGAGCACCCTGCTGGCCGTGGTGCACGACGACGACCTCGGCATGGCCTATGCAGACCATCCGGCCGATCGCCGCAGGCACCAGCTGGCGGTGGCGCTTGCCCGCGGCGCCGGGGTGCTGGATTCCCCGGGTGTGGCCGTGGTGCCTGCGCCCGGGCCGATGGCCGACGACATGCTGGCCACGATGTTCGCACCTGCGTTCATCCGGGCAATCAAGGCGTTCAGCGCCCGGCCGGTGCTGGCAGCCGCCCCGGAAGCCCGGCAGTGGGGGGTGACCGGTGACGTGCACCCGTACGAGGACATGCACCGCGACTCCGCACGGCTGGCGGCCGCGGCCTGGGTGGCGGGGGAGATGGTGGGCACGGGCGGGGTGCTGCGGGCCATCGTGCCCGCAGGCGGGGCGCACCATGGGCTGCCGCACAAGATGAGCGGCTTCGGCGTGTACAACGACACCGCCGTGGCCATCCACGCGCTGCGGGCGTCGGGCATTCAGCGCATCGCCTATGTGGACCTCGACGTCCATCACGGCGACGGCACGCAGGGCACCTTCTGGAACCATCCCGACGTGCTGACGGTGTCGGTACACGAGAGCGGGCGATACCTGTTCCCGAACTCGGGCTTCCCGGATGAGACCGGAGGCCCCGACGCGCCCGGGTCGGCGGTGAACCTGGCGCTCCCGCCCGAGGCCGGTGACGACGCCTACCGGCTGGCGATGGACCGTGTGGTCGTTCCCGCCGTGCGGGCATTTCGACCCGAGGTCCTGGTGACGCAGTGCGGGGTGGACCACCACCATGCCGACCCCCTGTCGCACCTGCGCACCACGATGGCCGTGTACCCGTACCTGTGGGCCGGCCTTGCCGGGCTGGCCGACGAATGCTGCGGCGGCCGCTGGGTGGCGTTGGCGGGCGGGGGCTACGACCCCTGCAATGCGCCCCCACGCGCCTGGGCGATGCTGATGGCCGAGATGGCGCGAGTCCCGATGCCCCATGCCATGCCGGATGACTGGCCTTCCATCGCAACCCTCGCCGGGTGCGGCTCGCCGGCCACGGGCTGGTTCTCGGAGCCCGACCTGCACGAGGTACTGGCGAGGAGCGAGGACACGCTCAACGCGGTGGGGGAGGCCATCGAGGCCACCCGGCAGGCGTCTGCTCTGCTGGCCTGATCACAAGGACATCCACGGATTCCGGCGAAATCGCTGCCGTGGCCCACAAGACCCTCACCCGCGCGGAGCAAGAGCGCGACCTCGTGCTGCGCGGCAGCATCAAGCCCGGTTACGACGTGTTCATCATCGTCGTGACGGTGCTGTCGATCTTCAACTGGATCCTGCTGATGCTGCCGACGATCCCGTTCGAGGGCGACCGCGACGTGCGCGGCCTTCTCATCTTCATGGAGCCCATCTTCACCGCCATCCTGCTGCTCGACTTCTGGTTCAGGCTGAAGCGTGCGAAGGGCAGGCGGTGGCACTACCTCAACCGCGAGGGAGGGTGGCTGGACTTCCTCGGCAGCCTGCCGTACGGCCGCGCGCTGCGCATCTTCCGTCTCGTACGCGTGCTGCAGGGCTTTCACCAGTTCGGCTGGCGGGCCACGCTCAAGTGGTTCATCGCCAACCGCGCACAGGGGACCCTCTTCCTGGTGCTCGCCTTCCTCATCGTCGTGCTCGAGTTCGGCGGCATCCTCGTGCTCTGGTTCGAAGCCGGTCAGCCGGGGGCCAACATCGAGACCGGCGGCGAGGCGCTCTGGTGGGGCGTGGTCACCATCACCACGGTGGGATACGGCGACTACTACCCCGTGACCGGCGGCGGGGAGATCGTGGCCACCATCATGATCTTCTCAGGCGTCGCACTCATCTCGATCTTCACCGCATGGGTGGCGTCGACATTCCTGGCGCCCGCCGGATCCCAGGCGGCCAAGGCGGCGGCGGCCTCCGCCACGGACACCGACCAGGCCCCGGGCACCCCGGGCACCCCGGGCGCCGCGGATGCGGACGCCACCGACCCCTCAGCGATCATCGCCGATCTGAGGTCGCGCCTCGACCAACTCGAGGCCGCCGTCGCGAAGGGCGGCGGCGGGTCCTAGCCGCTTCGGCGGCGGTACTGGCGCGTGGCGAGGGGGATCATCACGGCGATGATCCCGATCATCCAGGCGAGCGTCAGCCAGATGTAGTTGCCCACCGGCTGGGCGAGGAACAGCGCGCGCACGGCGTTCACCACGATCGTGAAGGGCTGGTTGTCGGCGAACACCTGCAGCCACGTGGGCATGCTCTCGGTGGGCACGAAGGCCGAGCTCGCGAAGGTAAGGGGGAAGAGCCAGATGAAGCCGGCCGACTGGACGGCCTCGACGGTCTTCATGCTGAGTGCGATGACCACGCCGATCCACGAGAACGCGAATGACGTGAGCAGCAGCAGCATGAAGGCAACGAGCTGCGCGCCCACGGACCCCTCGGGACGGAAGCCCACGAGCACCCCGACGATGTACATGACCCCGACGACCGCTGCGTTGCGCACCAGGTCGGACACCGTGCGGCCCACGAGCACCGCAGACCGCGCCATGGGCAGCGAGCGGAACCTGTCGATGATGCCCCTGCGCAGGTCCTCGGCCAGGCCGATGCCGCTGGCCACTGCGCCGAAGGCGACCGTCTGCGCGAAGATGCCCGGCATCAGGTAGTTGACGTAGCTCTCGCCGGGCGTGGCGATGGCCCCGCCGAACACGTACCGGAACAGCAGCACGAACATCACCGGCTGGATCAGCGCGAAGATCAGCACCTCGGGGATGCGCGGCAGCTGGATGAGCTGCCTCCACACGATGATGCCGCTGTCCCTGAGGGCGCGCACCGGGGTCATGCCGCATCACCCGGGGGCGTCTCGTCGTCGTCGACCGGGCGCCCCGTGAGCGCCAGGAAGACCTCGTCGAGCGTGGGCCTGTGCAGGCCGAGGTCCTCGGTCTCGATTCCCTGGGCGGAGAGCTCACCGGCCACGCGGGAAAGCGCCTGTGCCCCCTCGGACACCGCGGCCCGTACGCGCCGGCGATCGGTGTCGACGAAGACCTCATCCGACGCCACGGCCGCGACGATCTCGCGGGCCCGGGCGAGGTCGGCCGGATTCACGACCGCGATCTCAAGGCCCTCCCCGCCAACGCGCGCCTTGAGCTCGGCGGGGGTGCCCTCGGCGATCACCACGCCCTGGTCGATCACGGCAACGCGCGAGGC
>CAMCDF010000094.1 GCA_945873475.1 Bifidobacterium breve
GACAACGTCATCAGCGGAAATCGCATCACGGGCAATGGCGACGTGGGCGTGCTCATCCTGAACCAGCAGGGCTACCGCCCCACGGCCAACCGCTTCACGGGCAACACCATCACGGGTCAGCAGGTGGATGTGGTGGTCACCGGTCGCTCGGCGGGGTGCTTCTCGGGTAACCGCATCGGCACGTCGAACCCCGCGGGCATCGAGCAGGTGGCGCCGTGCACGGGCGCGCCGACGTCGACGGCCGCGCGCACGCCGTGGAGCCCTGCGCCCGCCGCCCCCGAAATCGATTACCGCAAGATCCCGCTGCCCCCGCCGCAGCCCGGCATGCCCACGCCCTGAGCCTGCTGGGCGCGGGCCGGTCATGCGCCCGCGGCGGAGCCCCGCCGGGTTACAGTGGGCTGATGCCCTCCCGCATGCGGACCCCCCGGTACCTGGTGGAGATCACGGCGATCGTGCAGATCGTCGTGTTCGGGGTGGGGGCGATGCTGCTCGCAGGGCAGGGCAGGCTGTCGGAGGTGTCGGTGACCTTCGCGGTATCGGCGGTGTCGGTGCTGGCCACCTGCATCGCGGCGGTCATCGTGTCGCGCCGCAGGCGATCCGTTCCCTATGCCTGGGTGCTGCTGTCGGCCAGCGGGGTGTTCGCGCTCGCGGCCCTTCTGGCCGGGGCCTTCGGATGGACCAGCGGTGCCGCCGTGGTGGCACGTTCGTTCATCCCGATTCTCACCGTGCTGGTCATCGTCACGTTCGACACCGGCCGGGCCACCACGTGGATCGACCGCCGCATCACCGTGCCGGGGCTGGTGGTGCAGGCCATGCTGCTGGTGGCGGTGTTCGCCGTGGCGCCGCGGGTGCCAAGCGGCGTGGTGGCGGTTCAGTGCGAGTTCTCATGCGGCGGCGGGTGGCTGGGGCTGGAGTCGGTGGCGGCGGGCGACGCCCTCTCGCGCGCCTACATCGTGGTGAAGGCACTGGTGCTGCTGGCCATGTGCGCGGGCGTCATCTCGCGCCTGCGGTCGCTTCGCGGATCCCGACGCACGGAGTTCGCCTACCTGGGGGTGACCGCCCTGGTGTGGGTGGCCATCATCATGGTGCAGTCGGGCGTGCAGATGGTGGATCTCGACCCCGGTGCACCGATGGGGCTGATGTACGGCGTGCAGGTGGCGGTGCGCATCCTGCTGCCGTTCGCGCTGCTGATGGGGCTGATGCTGGGTGAGTGGAGGCGGGGCTCGACGCTCGAGGTGGAGTTCTCCCGCATCAGGTCCAGTGACGACCCCGACGAGCTCCGAGGCCACCTGCGCGAACTCCTCGAGGATCCCTCGATCGAGATCGTGCCCGCCCCTGACACGGTTGCCGGCGGCGTTGCCGACCGGGGCATCACCGAGATGCGGTCGGCTGACGGGCGCTTGCTCGGCACCCTCGTGCACCGGCCACGCCTGGAGTCGGACCTTCCGGTGTCGTATGCGGTGGCGGTGCCCGCCGCAACCGCGGCCATGGAGCGCATGGATGTGGCGCGACAGATGGGCCAGCTCGAGGCCGACGTCGCAGATGCCCGCCGTCAGGCCCAGGCGGCGGGTGACGCCGAACGCGCCCGCATCGAGCGCGACCTGCACGATGGAGCCCAGGCGCGCATCGTGGTGCTGAGGTCGCGGGTGTCGCGCTTGGCCCGTCAGGAGGACGGCGCGCCGGGCGTGAGCGACTCGCTGCGGTCGCTCGACACCGACCTGGCGGCGCTGCTCGCCGAGGTGCGGGTACTCGGTTCTGGCCTTCGCCCGCTGACGCCCGGCACCCTCGAGGCATCGCTGCGCGACCACGCGAGCGAGCTGCCCATGTCGGTGAGCCTGGGCATCGACCCCCTCGGCGATCTTCCCGAGCACCTCGAGCTTGCCGTGTACTTCTGCGTGCGCGAGGCGCTGCAGAACGCCATGAAGCACGGCGGGCCGCACGTGCGCGCGCGCGTGGACATCCGCCGCGATGGCGGCACCCTGGAGTTCGTGGTGCAGGACGACGGCCCGGGGCCGGGTGCGGCAGACGGAGGCGGCATCCGCGGCATGAGGCAGCGCATGCAGGCCGTGGGCGGGGTGCTGGATGTGGGCGAGGCGCCCGGCGGCGGCACCCTGGTGCGCGGGCGCGCCAGCGCTCAGGTGGTGGCTTCGCCCCGCGACGACAGATAGAAAAGGGCTGCCGCCACGCGGCGGTTGGTGGTCCTCGAGCCATCTATGGGCAGGGTCCTGAACAGCGAGGTCACCCGCTTCTCCACCGCTGCCAGGGTGATGTTGAGCCTCTCGGCGATGCCCTCATTGCTGAGGCCCTCTGCGATGAGCGTGAGCGCCTCGCGCTGGCTGCGGCTGAGATCGGCGAGGGGGTCGGGTTGCAGGCCCACGCCCATGAGCCCTGCCACCAGGTCGGGGTCCACCACGGTGCTGCCTCCGGCCACCGCGCGGATGGCCCCGTGCATCTCGTCGGGGTCGGCCAGGCGGTCCTTCAGCAGGTAGCCACGACCGCGCTCCTGCCCCTCCAGCACCTCGGCCACCAGGCGGGCCTCCTTGTACTGGCTGAAAAGTATGAACGCGCACCGCATCCGGTTCGCCTCGATGTAGCGAAGAACCTGAATGCCCTCGTCCACGCCGGTGGGCGGCATGCGGAGGTCGCTCACCACCACATCAGGATCATGCTGGGTGATGGCGGTGATGAGCGAGTCGCGATCACGGGCCACGGCGACCACGCGCAGGTCGTCGTGCTCGCCCAGCAGCTCCTCCAGCCCCCGCGCGAGAATCGCGTTGTCCTCGCCGATGACCACGGTGATGTCACGGACAGGCGCCACGCACGCATTATCGTCCGCCCGCGCGCCACGGGTGGCTCGTGGAATTCGGGATAACCCCCGTCGTCTGATTCCACGACGCCGGTATACCGCTAGCGTCCCCCGCCGTGCATGCGCTTGAGATAACCGACCTCGACAAGGTCTACGACGACGGCACCCGGGCGCTTCAGGGTCTGTCGCTCACCGTTCCCGATGGCGGGTTCCACGGACTTCTGGGCCCCAACGGGTCGGGCAAGAGCACGCTCATCGGAATCATCACCGGTTTGGTGCGCGGGCCCGCGGGGCACGTGACGGTGTTCGGGCACGACGCCGTGGCCGATCCGCGCCGCGCGCGCACCCTGGTGGGGCTTGCCCCCCAGGAGGTGCACCTCGATCGCTTCCTCACCGCGCGCGAGGTGCTGTCGTTCCACGGCCGGTACTTCGGCATGCGAAAGGCCGACGCCGAGGCGCGGGCAGATGAACTGCTGGCCGCCTTCGACCTGGAGGGCAAGGCCGGTACCCGGCCGCACCGGCTTTCGGGGGGCATGCGGCGCAGGCTGCTCATCGCCCGGGCCCTGGTGCACCGCCCGCGCCTGGCGATACTCGACGAGCCCACTGCGGGCGTGGACCTCGAACTGCGCCAGGACCTCTGGAAGTACCTCAGCCGCCTGCGCGACGAGCAGCGCACGTCGATTCTCCTCACCACGCACTACCTGGAGGAGGCCGAGGCGCTGTGCGACCGCATCTCGATGATCCAGGGCGGCCGCATCGTGGCCGAGGGGACAGTCACCGAGATCATCGACCGCTTCGGCGGCCCCCGCCTGGAAGACGCCTATCTGCAGGTGATGCGTGGCGCCGCAGTTGAGGTTGCCCCATGACCGGTGACAGTCACCCCCCCACCCCGGTGACTGTCACCGAGGGTGCGGATGCGCGGCTGGGGGAGGCCGAGCTGCGGGCGGCGTCGCGGCGGGGCATGCTGGCGCTGTCGGGGCGCGAGGTGCGACGCGTGTCGAAGCTCTGGACGCAGACGATCCTGCCGCCGGTGGTCACCGCCGTGCTCTTCATGGTGGTGTTCGGCGGGGCGCTGGGCGGCGAGCTGCGCCAGGTGTCGGGTATCCAGTACCTGTGGTTCATCCTGCCCGGCCTGCTGGTGACCACCGTGTCGGGGCAGGCGTTCGCCAACGCGTCCACCAGCCTCTATCAGGCCCGCAACGAGGGCTACATCGACGACGTGCTGTCGTCGCCGCTCAGGTCGGCTGAAGTGGTGTGGTCGTACATGGTGGGCGGGCTCTACCGCGGGTGGATCACCGCGGCCATCGTGGGTGCCTGCGCGCTGCCGTTCGTGGGCGGCGTGGAGAACTGGCTGCTGGCAATCGTGGTGCTGGTGCTCACCGGCATCATCTTCAGCGCGCTCGGAGTGATCACCGGCATCTGGGCCGACTCGTTCGACCAGCAGGCCTTCATCGCCGCCCTCATCATCGCCCCGCTGGCCCTGCTGGGCGGGGTGTTCTACAGCGTCGAGACCCTTCCGGAGCCCTGGCGCACGCTCACCATGTTCGACCCGATCTACTACCTGGTCGACGCCGAGCGCGCGGGCGTGACCGGCCTGCACGAGAGCGCCGTGTGGCTGTCGGTGGCCATCGCCGCCGTGGTCGCCGTTGTCGTCACCCTCTGGGCCATCCGGATGTTCCGCACCGGACGCCGCCTCCGGCCGTAGACCGGCGTCCGTAAGGCATGCGTACGCTTGCCCCATGAGCGCATCCAATGCAGGTTCACCGCCGGACTCCGTCTACGCCATCTGGCTGCTGAACGCGGCCGCGTACGTTGTCCTCATCGTCTACTCGGTCACCGGTGACAACCCGTGGCCGGCGTTCTGGGTTGGCCTCGGGGCGTTCGTGATCTCGGGCGCGCACTTCCTGTGGCTGCGCACCACCGACCGCTACCACCCCATGGCGTTCTCGTGCTGGGCCGGCGGCCTCGCGGCCCTCTCGTGGTCCATCGGCCTGCTGGCCGCCTACCTCTAGCCGCTACAGCTCCACGGCGTCGATCACCTCGTGCCGGCCCTGGCCGGTTCCGATGAGGGTGATCGGCACGCCCGTGAACTGGGCGATGCGCTCCACGTATGCGCGGGCCCGCGGCGGAAGGTCGTCGAGGCTGGTGACGCCGACGATGTCCTCGTCCCAGCCCTCGAGCGTCTCGTACACCGGCGTGCAGCCGTGGAAGTCGCTCTGGTGCCAGGGGAAGTCTGCGCTCACCTCGCCGTCGGGCTTGGTGTAGGCGGTGCACAGCTTGACCTCGGCCAGGCCCGACAGCACGTCGAGCTTGGTGAGGCCCAGCTGGGTGATGCCCGACACCCGAACCGCGTAGCGCAGCGCCACCAGGTCGAGCCAGCCGCAGCGCCGGGCGCGGCCCGTGGTGGTTCCCACCTCGTGACCCACCTCGGCCATGTGACGGCCGGCGGCGTCGTCGATCTCGGTGGGGAAGGGCCCCTCGCCAACGCGGGTGGTGTACGCCTTGGTGATGCCCAGCACGTGGTCGATGCGCGTGGGGCCCACGCCCGTGCCGGTGCAGGCGGCGCCGGCGGTGGGGTTGCTCGAGGTCACGAACGGGTAGGTGCCGTGGTCGATATCGAGCAGGGTGCCCTGCGCGCCCTCGAACAGCACGGTCTTGCCGTCGCGGATGGCGGTGTCGAGCAGCAGCGAGGTGTCGGCGATGAACGGCTGGATTCGCGGGGCCAGTGCCAGCACCTCATCGGCCACCGCGTCGGCGTCCAACGGAGGCTCGCCGTAGATCTTCTCGAGCACCTCGTTCTTGGTCTCGAGGGCGATGGCGATCTTGCGGCGCAGGATGCTGGGGTCGAGCAGGTCCTGAACGCGAATGCCGATGCGCGCGGCCTTGTCCATGTAGGCCGGCCCGATGCCCCGGCGCGTGGTGCCGATCGACAGCTTGCCCAGGCGGATCTCGCTCTGGGTGTCCAGCTGCACGTGGTACGGCATGATCAGGTGGGCGTTACCCGAGATGCGCAGGTTGGAGGTGTCCACCCCGCGCTCCTCCAACTGGGTGAGCTCCTTCACCAGCACGAACGGGTCGACCACCACGCCGTTGCCGATGATGCAGATGGTGTCGGGGTAGAGGATGCCGCTGGGAATCAGGTGCAGCGCGTACGTCTGGTCGCCGGCCACGATCGTGTGCCCCGCGTTGTTGCCGCCCTGATAGCGCGCGACCACGTCGCTGCGCTCTGCGAGCAGGTCAACGACCTTGCCCTTGCCCTCATCGCCCCACTGGGCGCCGATTACCACCGTTGCCGGCATTCCCGTCCTTCGCGTGTCGTCGGGCTGCATGACGCGGCCCGCATCTTCGCGGGCCGGGAACCGCCGGAATCATAGGCGAACCGGGGGCAGAAACAGGACCGCCCCGCCCGCCGTTTTCCGAGACGGCGGACGGGGCGTGCCCATGACTCTTCAAGGGGGTCCCCCGGGCCGGAGCCCGGGGGACCAGGTACTGCCAGAAGCTTCTCGGGATCAGACGCCCGGGGGCTTCGGGAAGCGGTGACGCATCGTGTACTGGTAAGGCGTGGCGAACAGAAGGTCCGCGATGTCCTCGTCGGTACGCTCGATGGTCTGGGTCCAGATGGTGTCGGCACC